>JAYSRU010000122.1:0-40246 GCA_043720875.1 Crocinitomicaceae bacterium | reverse complement strand
AGATTATCCCATGCATATGATGTTGCAGTACCAGCCCCAGTTAAAGTAACCGATGCACCCAAACAAATTGCTTGATTTGCTCCAGCGTTAACTGTAGGTAATGCATTTACAGTTACAAGTACTGCGTCAGTTGCAGAACAACCGTTTCCATCAGTTCCTGTAAGCGTATACGTAAATGCTCCAACTGCAGGAGTAAATGCTACAGCATCAACCACCGAATTGTCCCAAACTAAAGTTGCTGCACCAGAACCCGTAAGTGTTACTGCAGTAGTTGCACAAACTGTTTGATCAGCACCAGCTGCAATAATTGGAAGCGCGTTAATAGTTACAGTAACCGCTGTTCTTGTATTATTTGTACATGTTGCACTGTTTGCTTGTGCGTATAACGTAGTTACACCCGCAGTATTTGAATTTGGCAATACAGCTGAACCAATTGCATTGAAAGGAGAACCTGTTCCTTGCTGAGTTCCAGCACTTGCAGCATCCCACCATGTAATTGTTAAAGGATTTGGTAATGTATAAGCAATTGTTAATGATCCAACTGATGCACCGATTGGGAATGTTGATTCGGCAGTACCTGCATTATCATCAAAGTAATCATGATAATTTAAACTCACCGTTCCTCCTGCAATATTAACAGAGCCTACAGGTATTGTAGCCAAAGAATAATTAAATGCCCCGGCACCATTCAATGCTACCGTACTTTGTGCATAATTACTTGACACTGCACCTGTAAAACCAAAACGCACATCACTTTGCCAAGAATTTCCTAAAGCGGTAAGTCCGTTCATAGTAAATGAAACCCCTGTAACAACTGCACCAACTGGTAACGCAGGTAAAATCGCTGTCGAAATAACATTTCCGTTTGTAGCAATTGGAGGGTTTGAAGTACTTGAACTTAACTCCAATGGTTGAGCCGCTAATCCGAAGTTAACTGTTATTGGAGTTTGAGCAACTGGAGATCCAGCACTAAATGCTGCAACATTCGCAACCGTAGCACCTACACAAGCAGAAACAGATGTAGTGGTAGGAGTTGGGGCAGTTAAAGCTGGTTCAATAATCGTAACCACCATTGTTGTAGTCAAAAAGCTATTTGCATCTCTAACGATAACGTTGTGAGCACCTGCAGTTAAATTTGTTGGAATTGCTCCGAAAGCACCACCATCAACAGAGTAAACATAAGGAGCTGTTCCACATGTAACTGCACCTTGTGTAAAAGTACCGTTGTTATAGCCATTACATGTAATATCAACAGCAGTAAGTGCTGCTGTAAACGGTGAAACTGTGACATTCACCGAAGCTAAAGCAGTACATCCACCGTCAACACCTGTTAATGTGTAGGTATATGAACCCGCAACAGTTGGCGTTGGAATGATTGAAGCGCCAAGTGTTGAAATAACTCCAGAACCCGCAACACTTGTCCAAGTATACGTATAAGATTGCGTTGGTATTCCAGCAATATTTGCCGCAGTTAAGGTGATTGGGTTACCAACACAAACTGTAGACAATGAAGATGTAGCAGAGATTAAATCCGCAGCAATGATTGTAACCGTAACAGGTGTACGTGCAGTTTGACAACCTGTAACACCATCTACTTCACTTACATAAAAAGTAGTAGTTGCAGCAACTGCAGTTGTATAGGTTGTTGAAGTTGAACTTTGCAATGGTGCACCACCTGTTGGGGCAGCATACCAATTGAATGTTGGTGTAATTTGAGCAGTAGTTGAAGTAACCGAAGCAGTTGGAACCGCTGTACCACATTGTGAAGAGTTAGTTGCTGTAACCGAAGAAAGTAACGGTGTTACATTCACCAATAAACCAGGTGCAACAATAGTACAACCTGCAGATGCGATTGTAGCAGTATATGTTGTGTTGACAACTGGAGATACGGTTAATGGATTAGTTATCCCAACTACTCCAACTCCATCAGACCATACAACAGCAGTAATATTTGTAGTAGTTCCAGGAGTAGCGCCTGAAATCAAGATTGTGTAATCCTCAAATTCGCCGTAAGCGTTATTAAGAGTACCTGCCGCATTCGTTTGTCCTGTTTCAGTAACAACCACTCGCATACGCGTCAAACCATTAATCGCACTTGCAGGAATAGTAAACGGTACAGAAATTGAGTCATTTCCGTTGTCAACTGCTGCATTGAAAAGTTGCCCGGTAGCTGGAATAATTGATTCACCAGCATCAGCAAAGTCACCATCACGATTGTAGTCAATAAACGCGGTACCAAAATTTGTGAAAAAACCTGGAGCATCTATAGACGCAACGAACAAGGTATACGTTTGGCCTCCAACTAATGGCGTAGAACCAAAAGTTGTAAAATTAGAATAGCTACCAACCGTTCCTGTTGCTGTACCAATCGTACCTACTAAAGAATTAATTGGAGTTGAGTTATTTAAAAGTGTCGATGCCCCTTGTGTTATTCTAACTGTTCTTAAATCTTCATCCGTAGTTGCATTTGATATACTAGGTGTCGAATACAAAACAGGTGCTGAAGTATTGTTAATTAAAGCAGTTAAATCTGTTGGTGATCCGCTACAAACAGTAGTTAAACTTGCGGTAGCAAACGCTAAAGAAGTAAACAAAGGCTCGTCCGTGAAAGGCGTTCCAACTATAGATCCGTTTAATCCAATAGAGTTTGTGGCTACAACACCCCATACTACTGATGCATTTACTGGAACCGATGCAGGAAGAGTTCCTGTCCAAGTTGTTCCAACGGTATTTACCATTGCGATTGGAGTTTGTACTACACCATTCCAAGAATAAGTAAGGTTAACCCCTGTAATACTGCCAGAAACTGTTGTTGCAGAAACTGTTACTAAACGTGAAGCCGTTGTACACAACATTGAAGCTGCAGGAGAAACAGAAGTTAGTGTAACAACTGGTGTTGGAGAAATTGCAGCAAATTCATACGCTCCAAGATCTGGTGCTGTACCTGCGAATGCAGGACGAACTACCAATGAAAAATCTGTAGTGATTAAAGGCGTAACGATAGCAACACCTCCACTTTCAGCTTGGGTAGTAATACCTGCAACTGGACGTAAGAAATCGATACTTGAACCCGTTAAACTAATAAAGAAAGAACCAGGCGTTGCATACGTAAACGCTTCTCCTGTGAATGAGTTTAAATCTCTGTTAACCAATAATGTTTGGAAAGCCAATATCGTTTGATAAGAACCTGTTCCATCGTACATGATTAATCTGTTAACACCTGGGGTTCCCGCATGAAACAAATTGCGATTTGAACTTGCTTGGTATGTTGTCAAGGTTGTTGAGCTACGACGGAATGCTGAAGTGAAACCTAAAGCTCCATTCGGTGTAGATTCATTGATAAAAATATTATTATTCAGCGTAAGATTTGGTGTTGTGGATGCAAACATTGCACTTGAACCAAATAATGCTCCCGAACTCACTGCATTCAAGTAAACAGAATTGTAATGAACATTGGCAGCTGTACCACCTGAAATATTGATACCAATTACTCCATTAGATACATTTGTAGCTGTAGCCCGCAAATCTGAAATAACGTTATTAAAGATATTATTATTCGTTCCTCCACTTGAAGTTATTCCTGATATTACAGCACCTGTACTCGCAGAAGAAAGATCAAATACTTTGTTTTCTTTGACTGTAGCAATTGTACTACCAGCAACCTGAATACCTTGTATTGTTCCACCAGCTCCACCAGTAGTTCCAACACTATTCAATTGATTGATTTGATTATTTGAAATTGTAATTGTTCCTGTCTGTGCAAGAATACCAATGTAAGAACCACCACCAGCGCCACCTGCTGTAGTTGCAAAGCCGAAAACTTGATTACCCGTAATGTTTTTAATTCCAGCGATACCAAATTCAACAATTCCACGAAGTAAAGCTGCAGTAGGTGAAGCAAAGTTTCTAACGATATTGTTTGAAATTGTTACATCAACCGAACTCGAAAAACCATAAATACCATCAATAGTACCAGTAGAGGTTGGCGTGCTATACGTTATGTTTTCGATGGTGTTTCCTGAAATAATTGTCGTTGTGGGTGAGGCAAACACAATTCCACGTGTTACACCAGTTGTTGCAGTGGTTCTTGCAAAGTTTTGAATAACATTCGTATTCATATTCAAATTAACAGGCGAACCTCCTGCAATTGCAATAAACGTACCTGTACCTGCAATCACGTTAGATAATACTGGTAACGACGGAACATTTGTTACTGTATTTCCATTAATATTAACCGTTGCGGCGGTGCCCGAATTAGTAATCCCGTTCACCGTAGCACCACCAGTAGCAGTACTATACGCTAGCCTGATGATATTGTTGTTAATATTAATTGTATTTGCCGCCGCAGTTGAACCAGCAGCATTACTGATACCATCTAACTGGGATGCAGTTGCACCACTAACAAGTTGAATAATATTCGTATTTATAGAAGTAGTTGCACTTGTTGCTCCTCCAATTAAAATACCACGTAAGGTTGAAACATGGTTAACACCTACACCCGTATTGTTTGTTATTGTATTATTAGAAACATCTAAACTTTGTTGGTTAAGCGTTCTAACCCCTGCAGCTGGATTTGCCGCAGCGGCTGCTCCACCAAAATTGATTATTGTATTTCCAAAAGCTAAAGCTGCACCCCCAATACTATTTCCAGTATCTGAAAGCGTAAACGGTGTCACTGCTGCAAAACCAGACAAAGCAATACCAATGTTTACATTTTGAATTGTATTTGTACGGAATCTATTGCTCGAGTTAGTACCCGAAGCCGCAGTTGGTGTTAACGCTGTTGTTTGAGTCGTAATCAATGAATTCACCACATTAATACCACGCGAACCATCAAAGGCAGGTGCGGTACCAGTAGCGTTATTTACTCTGTTCAACGTAATTGTACAATTACGAATATTGTTGAATTGACAACCGTCTGTTACAGATGCCTTAAACATACCGTAACCGTATTCCATGGTTGATGGATTAGTCAAATTAGCCGCATTTTCAGCTAAATCGATTCCATCTATTGTGACATAATCTGATCCAACTAATGCAAAAATACCATCTTGCACTGCCGTTCCTGGCGTTCCAACACCACCTGTGTAAGCAGTTATTACAGGATTTGCTCCTGCACCCGCATCCTTCTGAATACGGATAGGATCAGTCCCGGTACCTGTTGCAGTAAGTGTAATAACACTTGTAACCGTTTCCGTGTAACCAGGAGGAACCAACAACGTTGTACCACCTGCTCCAATTCCAGTTGCATTACAGTCTGTGACAAATGCTTGAATAGTTAGGTAATCAATCCCAACGGTTTTCACCCCTGTGACCTGTGCTTGAATTAAATTGGTAAAACTCAAGAATCCAACGAGTATCAGGCTTGAATTTAACCAATTTTTGGCGTAAAGATTTCTCATAATTATTTTTTAGTGAACCACAAATTTCGACATAAATCAAATAGGTTCGACAAAAAAATAATGAATCTTTTATTAATTTAACATATTTAATACATCAAACATACTGTGGTAATCAAAACTATAGCGTAATTATACAAAAAAAAATAATCTGATTGCCCTTATACTTAATCAATTTTGATAGTGCGCTGAAGAATTCTCGATTTACAACCACTTATTACTTTTTGTGTGATCGTAAACTCTCCTATAGCTTCATATATATGGCTTGGATCTATTTGAGTCGAACTATTTCCGTCACCAAAAGAATATTCCACATTTGTTGCTCCAACAGCGGTGCAGTTCAACTTAAGTTCGCATCCTTTTTGTTGTATATCAAAGCCCGATCTAAAATTCAGATCCTCGTGTCTCAAATTCCATGTACTGAGGTTATCCAAAACGGTTTCTGACGCCAATCCCTGAATGCGCAAAGCATCTTCTGCGGTTATTCCACCCAATTCGGTATTCCCAATCGGGCTTTCTCCAAAAATTACACTAAAGAAAGTACACGCCGAAATATACGACCCAATTGCGGACGGGTGCCTAAGGTCGGGATCATATAAATTGATGGCTGTATTTGACTCTCTCATCTTCTTCCAAACTACACCAACTGGTGAAATTATGGCATCAAATTTTTGACCAATTGCCATGTAATTTCCTCTGATCTTCTCTTGCATGGTTTCGTAACTCGCAATGGGCGTCCAATTGTTATTACCAAACTTATATCCCCAAGTCATGTAGAAAATAACGTTGGTACAATTGCTATTTGCCCGAACAGAATCAATTAATTTTTTAGCGAAAGGAGTTGTGGTTTGTTCAATCTTATCATTTGGAGCCGCCAATTCCCATGAACTACATTGAATCACAACATAATCCCATTTTCTACTCGAAATTTTCTCAAATGTCTCGGCTTGGGCACAATGATATTTCAAATCTTTCCCGCCTTCAACAATTGTGTCAACAAATATTGAATGGCCTGCACTATCCGCCATCTTTTGAAAAGTAAAGGGCATGTCATTCATAAAAGTGAAACTGTTGCCAATGAATAAAACTGACATTTCACTTTGCGCAATTGCTTGGGTCATAGAAATTGTGGAAATTAAAAAAACTAAAGATTTTCTAAACATATTGCAAAAATAAAGGTATTAAACAACTATTTTTGATTTTAACACGTTTTTATCATATCTAGCTACAACAATTAGCTATTTTTAGCCCATTCTAAATAATCGTTTCTCTTTATGAAAGCATTTTTTATATTTATTTTCTCACTTATTTTTGCGGCTAATTGTAATTACGGTCAAAATAAATTTGGCTTTGATAGGCATGACTCCATCATCGTAAAGGTTGTAAATGATACCTTGAAAATGGCTTGGGACGGTGGATTAAATTATGTTCAAGTGTCGGATATCGATTTTGATTACGATGGAGACAATGATTTATTTGTATTTGACAGAAGTAATGATCAGGTTTTACTTTTTGAAAACAAATTGACAGGCGCAACACGCAACTATCTAAAAGTCTCCAATGCTCACCTTTTATTTCCGACTGGAATAAAAAACAGAACAGCCCTAGTAGATTTTAACGGAGACGGAAACAATGACTTATTCACTTACGCACCTGGCGGCGTTCGTGTGTATAAAAACACTGGAAACATAAGTACTGGTTTAACCTGGGTGCTGTATAAGAACTTCTTGTACACAGAATATCCCGGATTAACAACATTTCTGTATGTTAGCTCCAGTGACATACCTGCATATATTGATGTTGACAATGACGGTGACTTAGATGTTTTAACCTTTTCTCAAAGCGGCGACCGTGTAGAATATCATCAAAACCAAAGTCAAGAGTTATATGCTTCGAATGACTCATTAAAATTTGTGTTAAAAAATGAATGCTGGGGCAAATTTAGGGAAGGTGCGTTTGATAATTCAGTAACACTTAATGACAACACTGTACCTTGTATAAATGGATCTGTTGCAAATCCTTTAAAAAAAATAGAGCATCCATCCAACGGATCGTTTGAAGAGAAAATGCATTCGGGCTCAACCCTATTAGCCCTAGACATGGATAACTCTGGTGTTTTAGATTTGGTTCTTGGAGATGTAAGTGCTACAAACATGGTGCTTTTAATGAATGGAGGTACGGCACCGAATACGAATAGTCAAATGATAAGTCAAGATCCAAACTTCCCTTCCAACTCAATACCCGTAAACATGGATGTTTTCCCTGCAGCCTTTCATGTAGATGTTAATTTTGACGGAAAGCGCGACCTTATCGTGGGTGCAAATGCTAAAGGAATTTCAAAAGATGAAAAGAGCGTATTCTACTATCAAAATACTGGATCAGAACTATTACCTGTTTTCACTCAGAAAACTAATGCGTTTCTGCAAGAAGAAATGATTGAGCATGGCAATGGTAGCATGCCCTCTTTTTTTGATTTCGATGGAGATGGATTGACAGACATGTTGGTGGCAAACAATTACCGTTACAAACCAACCCAATTAAAGGAAACTGCATTATCCTTGTATAAAAACACAGGTACACTTACTACACCTGCTTTTACTTTTGTTACGAATAATTACCTTAATTTAATGTCAGCTGGCTATGGATTCAGAATGGCTCCTGCCTTTGGTGATATTGATGGCGACGGTGACCAAGATATGTTAATGGGAACCCAAGCGGGAACCGTGCATCTATTTAACAATAGCGGCGGCGCAGGTGCACCGGTAAATTTTTCTGCCGCACCACTTTTAAATATTACAGATGCAAGTAGCACGGTAATCACCACAAACTCATTTGCTAGTCCGCAATTGTTTGATTTGGATAAAGACGGGAAATTGGATTTGATATTGGGTCATAAAAGTGGCGAGCTATCTTATTATAAAAACACCGGTACTTTGGCAAGCTATCAATTTACGTTGCAAAATAATTTATTAGGCAGTATCGATATTTCACCACTAACACCTGAAGGATATGCGTTCCCTCATTTCTTTAGATTATTGGATACAACGTACCTCTTTCTTAATAGTGAAACAGGAACCTTATTGTTTTATGACAGTATTGACAACCACATTGGATCTGGCGACATTTTCCATTTGCGCGCTAACAATTTTTTAAACATATCGGTTGGATCTCAAGCGTGCTTCACAACGAATGATTTAGACAATGATGGGAAACTTGACCTGTTTATGGGACAAGATTTAGGCGGTGTTAGTCATTATGAAGTTAATCCAAACTCGAGCGCACAGCTCTTACCACAACAAGAATTAAACTTTGCGTTGTATCCAAACCCGAGCTCAGGAATAATTACCCTACAACTTGACAATGACGAAATTAATTGCACCTTAAAAATTTACAGCAGTGAGGGTAAACTCTTACAAACAGACATTTTAGAAAAAAGTAAAACAGAACTCAATTTACAACATTTGGCTAAAGGCATGTATATTTTTGAATTGGAAAGTAAAACGGGTCGCGCACTAAAACGCATCCTGAAAGAGTAAATTACAACACGATTATTTTTTCAAATAGTGCCCCATCAAAACTAGGTTGTGGTTCATTTTTATATAATCCATATACGGTACTTCCGGAGCCGGTCATACTTGCGTAAAACGCCCCTTCAGCATACATTTTCTCTTTCACAATTGGCAACTCACTGTGTTTAAGAAATACTGATGTTTCGAAATCATTCTTGATTTCATTTTTCCATGCATCGGATATATCATTCAAAACTTTATAATTACTTGCCTTATCATTTGGAAGCAACCCACTAAACGCTTCAGCAGTAGAAACATGTAATCCAAGGTTGACTAACTTGATGAAGCACCCTTTCAAATTCAATCCAAATGGAGACAATACCTCTCCCCTTCCCTCCGCAAAACTAGCTTCGTTTTTAATAAAAAATGGGCAATCACTACCCAGTTGCAGTGCGTAATATTCCAATTGCGTTTCAGTTAAATTGAGAGCAAATAACTCGTTCAATCCCTTCAACATAAAAGCGCCATCAGATGAACCTCCACCTAAGCCTGCACCCATCGGGATATGCTTTTGCAAATGAACTTGAATGTTTGGCAATTTATGGTCTTTTTGGAGTAAGTAATATGCCTTTAAACAAAGATTTTGATCCACTTCACCATCCACGGCTAAACCCGAAGTTGTAAACGACATTTTTTCTGCAGGAAGCACTTCTAAAACATCGCACCAAGGAATAGGAAACAGCACTGTTTTCAGGCTGTGATATCCATCTGTACGTTTAGAAATTACATCTAAACCAATATTAATCTTACAATTTGGGAACAACAGCATGCAACAAAGATAAAAACGAAAGGTTATTTTACTACTTTTACGGCTTAAAACAATTTAACATGGCGACATATTTAGACTTTGAGGCTCCAATACAGGAAATTGAAGACCAGATAACCAAAACAAAAGAATTGGAAGACACTGCAGAAATCAACATGAATGAAGCAGTTCAAAAATTAGAAAAAAAATTATCCGAGACCACTAAAGATATATTTGCGCATTTAACCCCTTGGCAACGTGTTATGCTCTCTAGGCATCCAGACAGACCTTATACCTTGGCCTACATTAATCACATCACGAATAATACATTTCAAGAATTGCATGGCGATCGAAATGTGAAAGATGATAAAGCGATGATTGGAGGTTTTGGAATGCTTGATGGACAATCAGTTATGTTCATCGGTCAACAAAAAGGCATTAATACTAAAATGCGTCAATACCGTAATTTCGGAATGGCTAATCCAGAAGGTTACCGTAAAGCATTGCGTTTAATGAAATTGGCAGAAAAATTCAACAAACCTATCGTAACCT
This sequence comes from Crocinitomicaceae bacterium, assembly GCA_043720875.1. Lineage (GTDB taxonomy): Bacteria > Bacteroidota > Bacteroidia > Flavobacteriales_D > Crocinitomicaceae > JAYSRU01. Next base: position 29,981 of record JAYSRU010000122.1, on the reverse strand, counting down.
TTATTGATACTCCTGGCGCATACCCTGGACTTGAAGCAGAAGAAAGAGGACAAGGAGAAGCAATTGCACGCAACATATATGAAATGATGCGACTTAAGGTTCCTGTTATTTGCATCATCATTGGTGAAGGAGCATCTGGAGGAGCATTAGGTATTGGTGTAGGTGATAAGGTTACGATGTTAGAAAACACATGGTATTCTGTAATCTCACCTGAATCTTGTTCTTCTATTTTATGGAGGTCTTGGGATTTCAAAGAACGCGCAGCGGATGCACTGAAACTCACTTCCACAGATATGAAAAGATTAAAGTTAGTGGATGATGTTATTAAAGAACCATTATCTGGAGCTCACCGCGAACAAGAAGCGATGTTCGATCTGGTTAAAAAATATATTAAAGCTGAATTAAAAGTTCTTTCACCCCAAGAGCCAAGCCAACGTATCAATGACCGAATTGAAAAATTTAGCGCTATGGGTGTTTGGGAATAACTTTACACATTATTAAACACAAAAAAACCGTCTCTATACATGATAGAAACGGTTTTTTTTGTGTTATAAACTTAGCAGAGGATCAACCTGCGAATTTGTATTTTTTAAAGAATGCATCCCAGTCCCATAAGAACATTTCCATTACCTCATCCAAACGTTTCAGGAATAAAGGATTTGGATTTCCGATAGATTTGAAATATGCTTCTCTTTGAAATTGAGCTAACTTATACGTGTGAAAAACACCTTTCGACATGGCGTACACCACATTCTTTGAAGGATGATTAACACGTGAAATTAGAGACTGGTATTCTTTTACTTTAGCTCTTGCATCAACGGCGTCAATAGAATAAATTTGACCTAATTTGACAAATACCAAATTTTCGATACGCTCAGCTTGGTCCGATTCAAATGCGCTCTCTAACACAGAAAGATTCGCAGCAATAACGACTAAATTGAAATGCCCTTCATCGCCAGGCTTTAAGTTTGGTGATGTTTCAAACACTGCATCTTCGTTAATCATTTCAGCAAGCGCTGCGAAACCGTTGTCTGTTGCCTCAAACAAAGCATTAACAAACATGTTTGCAATTTGATTATCAGAAAGTTTTCGTTTTGTGAAAGATGAAAACATATTTTTTTTATTTAAGTGTATTTTGGTTCACAAAAATAAAACGGTATTCGCCTCGATTTGCCATGTAAACAATCCCCTTATGAACCAAGTTATGAACACTTTTTGAAATTTAGAATAAAACGGTGTTAACAACCCAGACCTATTGCTTTCAAAACGCTGATTTTAAACATAAAAAATCCCATAACTAAAAATAATTATGAGATCTTTTCCTTTAAAAATTGGATACTGAATCTAAATTAATATTCGAACTCAGGTTATAAGCATGAATTACTTTTTGCTCCACTCCTCGATTGACTTTTTGTTCATGTCAACATAGTTTTGGTAAGAAGCTTTTTCAGCCAATTCCATAGATTTTTTTGCAGATACAATTGCTCCCTTTTTATCTCCTAGTTCAGCTTGAATCAACGCTTTTGTGCGTAACATCCAAAAAGCATCTGGTTTCATATCTACCGCTTTTGTGATCCAATCTAATGCTACTTTCAACTCTTTCTTTTCACGTAAGTAAAAACTTGCTGCATCATAGTAATCTGTTGCAGTTGGACCAGCCATAGTCTTCTCTATACTAGCTGCAACTTGCGATTTTGTACTCATGGTAAAGGGAATACAAACACATGTTTTCTCCCATTCTAGACAAATTTTAGCGCTTTCAATGGTCAAATCTTTAAACGAAATAGCAAATGTTTCTACCGTACTTGTCAATTCTTCGGAGGGCTGAACAACTTTCAAGACAATTTTCGATTGATCCCAAACATCTGGGGTTCCCCAGTTCGTGATATCTGAATAAAAATAAATTTCCCAAGAAATTTTACCTGGCTTAGTGAAAAGCGCATACGTTCCCGGCATCAATGTGTCTTTTCCGAAAAACAACATATCGCTCGTAGTGAACTTTGTATTTTCGTTAGCACCCGTTCTCCAAACTTCGTTAAAAGGGACAAGATCTCCAAAAACAACTCTTCCAGCTGCACTTGGACGACTGTATTCAACTTTAACATCTGTTAATCCAATTCTTTGTTCAACCTTACATGTTGGGCTTAATTTTGGAGATTTAACTTGCGCTTCTACCTGCATGAACAACATTGTGCACACTGCAATCATTATTATTTTTTTCATACTTTTTTTTTGATTTTTACCCTCAAATGTAAGACTAAAATTCAATCTTACTTAAACTTCTATCCTTGATGTGCTTCTTCCAACAAATCTAATACTGTTTTCACCGGACTAAACGTTGCACTTGGAACCTCAACAAACAAGGTGTTCCAATTAGACATGGATCCATTCCACAAACCAGGCAACTCAGAGAAACTCACCTCCATGCCGTTGTGATTTTTCTTTACAATAAAAGAGGTGTTTTCATCAATGAAATTAACTAAATCATAGTGAGATCGATCCGCTCGCTTATAATCACAGATAATCATAACCGGATTAAAATGTGTGCTTTGCACCAATATTTTGAACTGCTCTGCTGAGTTAGCAATTTGAGCTTTCTCAACAATTTGTTTTTGAACCAATCCGTTGTTGTTGACCCAAAAAGGGCCTCCTCCGGGTTGTCCTTCATTTTTTACCATTCCACAAATTCTAGAAGGGCGATCTAAAAACAATAAAGCTTCATCTATAGTTAACTCAACACTTTTACCCTTCGGTAACAATTGATATTTTTCGACAATCGTATTAAATTCATTCAAATCACACGATTTTCGAAAGTTCAACACATCAGATTTGAAAGACAACAACACGCCTCCTAAACTCTGAAAGGTTTCAACCCCTAAATTTGACTTATTGTAATGTTGAACGTTATCAATATTTTTTATAAAAACTAAGTCTTCCTTAATATTTTGTAGATTTTGCAACAAAGCACCGTGTCCTGCTGGCCGTTTAATAACCTTCCCCGTCTCATCTAGCGCAACTTCGGCATCCGGAGTAAAGGCAACAGCGTCTGTTGAAGGATTTTGCGAACTAAAATTAAACTTAAATTTGTTTCCCGTAATTCCGATTAAGTTATTAATGCACAAATGAATTAAGTTTTCTAGGCCCGGTTGAATTGTAAAATGAAAACTCACTTTACCAGCCTTCAACAAACTTCCTTGCACTAAATGTTCTTGCATTGGGTTTAAGACAAATGGGCCATTCACATGAAAGGGCACTAACGCTTTGGGTAAATTCTGAAATTGCAATCCTTCCGCATCCAACAAAAAATGAATAAATCCCTCTAAATCGTAGTCATTATTCAATAATTTTTCTTGTTGACTTATTGGCAATTGTTTAAAAAATGCAAAATCCGAAATATGATTTAAAAACCGTTCCACCAAACCCCTATTCTGCGCGTTGGGTTGTTTCAAAAATTCATGTAGAAACTGAAACATTCGGCTACCCGAACCTGACGCTGGAACAAAAAAAGCACACGTAGATGCATCATTTAGAAATTTTTGACGAAACTCGTTCAACTCTAATTCACTAAAGCTTAGTATTCCCTGGTTTATTTTACACGGGGCAATGAGTTCCAAACTAGGTTGATCTCCAAAAACTTTACTTCGTTGCATTAAAATTACATCTTCTTGCATGCTACTTCTTTTTCTTTTTTGTTAATTTGTTCTATGAACCAGATTATTGCTTATTTTGCTTACTTAAAAGCTGCACAAACAAAGCATGGTGTTCACTCTCCGTTTGTTTACTCATTCATAGCTGAATGTCTAACGGCAAAGATGGATAAAAATTCTATAAAAACCCTCAGTAAGTACTACAAATCATTACGCAAAAGTAAGCAACTCATTGAAGTAGAAGATCATGGTGCTGGTTCAAAAAAAATGGGAAGGATTAGAAAAGTTAGCGCAATTGCAAAGAACTCAGGCAGTATGGGAAAATATGGGCGACTTTTATTTAACCTGAGTCGCTATTTCAAGGCTAAAAACATTCTAGAATTGGGCACATCTGTAGGAATTGGCACTACAGCGTTTGCCTTGGGCAACCCTAAGTGTTCAATTACAACCGTTGACGCATGTTTAGCAACTCAAAATGTAGCACGCGACTATTGGAAAACCCATGGAATAAGCGTTTCCAACCCAATTCATTCCACTTTCGAAAAGTTTCTACTCCATGACGCCAACATTTACGACATAATCTATATTGACGGTCATCATGACGGTGATGCCTTACTTTATTACATGGCATTGCTTAAGAAAAATTGCCATGATGAAACGTTATTCATTATTGATGATATTCACTGGAGTGAATCTATGGAAAATGCGTGGCGAACGTTATGCAAAAACGACATTTACCACGTTAGTATTGAACTTTACAGAATGGGAATTATTTCCCCAAAAACCACACAAACGAAACAACATTTTACGCTTCGCTATTAAAATACCACGATCATGAAAGTATACACACGAAAAGGAGACGAAGGTCAAACTTCACTCATAGGTGGAACTCGCGTTCCAAAGCATCATTTAAGAATCGAAAGCTACGGCACTGTGGACGAACTCAATTCTTACATTGGCTTAATTCGCGATCAAGATATACTTCCCGCTCATAAGGTTGTGTTGAAAGAAATACAGGATCGTTTATTTACCATTGGATCCAGTCTTGCCTCTGATCCGGAAAAATCTAAAATGAAAATTCCTGATTTATTGGAGACCGACGTCACCTTCTTGGAAACAACCATGGATGAATTAGATTCAAAACTTCCAGAAATGCGCTTTTTTGTATTACCAGGCGGACACACCACTGTTTCTTATTGTCATTTAGCGCGCTGCGTTTGTAGAAGAGCTGAACGCATTGCAGACCATTTGGCGACAGAAGAATTTGTAGCACCGCTCGTGTTAAGTTATTTAAACCGTTTAAGTGACTACTTATTTGTATTGGGACGAAGTTTGACGCAAGAATTGAATGCCGAAGAAATTCCTTGGAAGCCAAGAATGTAATTAACGATATACCTTTATATAGGTTTCTTTAAAAGTAGTCTCACCCGCTTCGTCTAGATATATTTTCACTGAATCTACATTCTTGCCCCTCAGTTTAGAATAAAAATCTATTTGAATTGCTGTAAACGCATTCACTTTGGGTATTTTTGCACCAAACATAAATTGCTTACTGGCTATTATGCTATCTGCTTTGTAATAATACGCATTTATGGATGGATTCATTTCACCCGATTTTATTGAAGCTTTTGTATAGAACGTGTATTTCAAACGATCATTTTGTTCGAACTGTTTTGGGGTTAATGTCAATGATAAATCATCAGTATACGTATCCGTTTTACACTTAACGGTTTCCTCTTTTCCGATCAAGCCTTTGCTATTGTGAAAATTGTATACACTCGCATTATGCTTAAATTTTGTGGGAATTTTATCAAATTTCAAGTGCAAACTCCAATTAAATCTACCATCTGTTTGCATAAAAACGGAATAAAATTGATCCGGTGAAATTATCTTCCAGCTCAAAATATTTTTCCTCATTTGAAACTCAAATATCATATAGACCCAGCAACTCAGAAAAGCGTACAAAAGGATAACAACCTTCCACTTCATTGCAACTTTTTGGAGCAGGAACGCAATTGGAATAATCATCACAACAAATACATCTATAAAGCAACGCATGCCTAAGCCTCCACCATACCACCAGCACCACCACGAGGAGATGATATAAGTATAAAACACAAAAAATATTGCAATACCATAAAATAGGCGTCGATTCGATTTCCACAACACAAACATTCCTGGGAAAAATAAAACTAAAACTGGCGCATATAAAAACAACCCTTTGGTGTAGCCAAAAAGCACTTCTATTATTTTTGGGTTATTCAAATATTCAAAATATTCATTTTGGTATTGATAAATTTTCAACGAACCCCATTGATCATATACACTGTAGAATTGTAGACAGGGCAACGCAGCAAGTGCAATTATAGCTCCTAATAAAATCAGGAATCGTTTTGTAAATAGTTCAACAATGCGTTGCACAAATAATTTTGTACTGCTGAATAAGAAAGGTAGAATAAGCACTAAAATTACATTCGTTGGGCGGATAATAAACAACAAGCCTAATAAAAATGAAAGGTAAATGAGTTGTTTTTTATCATTTGTTTTGGCCCACAAAATCATGGCATAGATGCACCAAGGGGCAATAGCGAACGAAAATGGATGAGAAAATGTTATTTGGACATAACTGAAATAACACAAATCAGTTCCGAATAAAAGCATGAGTAAGGAAACCAGAATTATAAAGTTATCAATTTTATAATGCAGCAACAATTTCCTGATTCCGAGACAACCCAACAACACATAAAACAAGAGACCTAATTGCACCGCCACGATGTACGGTTTAGAAAAACCATCGGGATCATATCCAAATTGGTTCGCATACGCATGACCTGCCAAAAAGAAAGGCGAGAGTAAGATCGGTGTGCCGATGTAATATTTATTAAAATACAGCTCTCTTTTGTCTTGAAACGCCAAGTTCCTGCACTTAGTGGTTTCCAAACCTTTATACTTTACCTGAAGCCAATTTATGTATTCAAAATTTTTAGTTTTGTAGATAAACCATTGCGGTAAATACGCATAATAGGCTGCGCCATCCGAAACCAAGGCTTCATCTTGTTTTTTTGAATCTTTGGTCAACCCAGAATAATCGTCTGCTTTATTACCCAAAAGATACATCGCGAAAAACAAACCAATAAAAAAGGTTGATTTTTTGTTTAAAAATTTCCAGATGCGTTTAAGGTATTCCATAATGAGGCAACAAATATAGTATTAAACCGAAAAAAGCCTCTCTTTTAGTTTCAAATTCAACTGAAAATAGTACTCGCCATAGTCCACGAGATAATGTGTATTTCCTCAAATTAGAATTTATGTTGCGCTAAACGAATTGGAAGTGTTAAAATCCAAGCATTCTCTATACCAAAAACGGATTCAGTCGGTAAAAGTTCTAAATGACGATTTTAACGAGGTAATCGATCTCAAAGAAATCAATTTAACGAAGTACAATTTTAATTTGATGCCAAAAGCACCCGTTTTTTTTTATTTCAACTAAGCGAACTATTTAAAATTTACGCGAGGCGAACAAGTATCATCTAAATCGTACAAAACGGATATCTTTTCCTTCTTTCGGAAATTGAACTCAATTTCACGAAATGCATCAATAGCATATCCATTTTCCATTGTGTTTTGTTCCCAAGTTCCTTCATGCAAGACCCAATTCACAATTTTGAATGTGTGCGTTCACGCGGTACATTAATTTTCACATCAACACTTTGGGTCTCATTCCGTTCATCGGTAGTTTTCACTAATTTGCCATCGATATACAACTCATCCTTCGTTACATGGTCATATCCCACTTCTATGCCCGTAAACTCTATATGCACAGTCAACTTGCATTGCTGCCCAAAAGCAAGTCCAGAAAGTGTTACAAATAACACCAAAAATAATCCTTTCATATTCTTTTTTTTAATCCTTAAAATGTATCAACTTTTTCCATTGAAGATTCATTTTTACAAAATAAATGATTTTTTTCCTATGAATTGTCCAAATGCAATGTGCATTTCCCCAAGTCAAAAAATGTTTCAACTTAAACAAAAAAGTGCAGCCTTCTTAAAGCTGCACTTTCAAAAAAAACTAATAAAACGATCAACAGTAAGACTTCCTGCTGTCTTTTATAAATAGTTAAAAAAAAAGAAAAACTAAAGTGAATTATTAATTTCTTTTTCTCAAACTTATATATGAAGCATATTCTTGTTCTTCAGTATATTCAATAATTTGTGTTCCAAAATCATAATATAAAAAATGCCTATTTAACAAGACCTTAAACTCTTTTGATAAATAAGAAGATACATTCTTGAAGATTTTATTATCTGGAATGCTGCCTACTTTTGAGCCATAAATAAAACCTAATATTTTAACGTAATCAAAAGCTAAAATTAGATTGTCTCTTGTCAGCTCGTCATTATGGGTGTAATTCTTAACACCTTCTTCATTGATGTCATAGACAAGAATTGTGTTAATATATGTTACAGGCATCCACTTTCTGCTGCAATCTTGCCAATAAAAAACTTTCCTTGCATCAAATTCTTTTGAGTCGTCAGACGTTGAAAGTGCTTCATTTATTTTATCTAAGTCCTCATCTGTATAAACCTTTTCATCTTTTATCAAGGCTTCATAAATGGTCTGATACCTGTCAATTTCTGAAAGTAAATCTGTGTCTAATTTCAATCCTGCACATTCATAATAGACTTTATTATCTTGTGCTTTTTCTTTCCTTTTAAAAATACTCATAAGCCAAATATAGCATTTTTGAGCTGACAATTAAATAAATTAAGATGCAGTTTTTTGTGTATATATAAGCACCCATTCTGCAGGTGTGAGTGCTGAATTTTCAACTTGCATTGGTATTTCTTGCCCTTTGACAACAGAAGGCACAGCAAGTTTTATTTAATAGACACAAAATAAATCATTTGCAGAACTTGCCAGCAAATAAAGATTGCACAGCCAATGTAAAAAGAGAAAAGCGCCCATTTATAGAACTTAAAGGCCTTCAATTGTATTTTACTACTGTCTTTATCAAGGTATCCTTTTACTCCTTTTACTATCGCTTCAGCGTGAACGCTACTTTCAGCAGAAACAATCGTTCTGTGGAAATTGTAAGTTATCTGCATGACCTGATTAAACCTAAAAAGAAACTGAAACCCAAGTACAACACCACTTGCCCAAAAAACAACCGAAGCGCCCAGTAACCAATGCGACCAGTTAAAGCCTTGCCCCTGTATGTGATGAATGGTATATGCAACAGCCGCAACATTCAAGGCAATCACATAGTAAATGTATCTTGATTGCAAGCTACGCATCTCTTTAAGTGTATCTTGTTTATTCTCTTCATTTGTCATACATCAAAAATATACACTTTTTTTTTATGAAAAGTTGATTTTACTTTTATCTTGGATATTTATAAATAAAAGAAAGAATGAGATACAACGAAGAGAACACCAATGAGAAAGAAGAAGAAGAAGAAGAAGAAGCTGGAAGGCAGCAGTATCTTCAATGGATTGAATCCAAACCAGAATGCAAACACGTGTGCTTCACGCATGAACGCTGGTGCAAGTTTGACAGCATCTTTTTGAGCACTGGCACACAAGTAATTTGTGACATCAAAGGCCGCAACTATGCTGCAAGCTTCTTTGACAAGTACAGTGTTGAAGTTGATGCACAAAAAGCCCGTGACGTATACAAGATAGCAAAAGAACTTGGTGCATTGCCTGTGATTATAACCTGCACCAATGACGGCAAATTCATTGTCAGTGACCTGACCCTTGCGAAAAAGACAGATGTCACCATCAAACAAAGACAAACAAATGACAATGACCACAAACTTGCTTCGTGTGAAACAATAAACCTTAGCGGCTGCACAATTAATTAAAAAAAATAAACCAATGATATTTGACGCAACAACCACCCTTAAAGAAGACCTTGCAACTTGGCAATGAAGAAGTCAAAACTTGAAATTGCAACTGCTGGTGTCAATGAAAAATTGACCTATATCTTGGTGACCATAAAATTGAAGAAGTTCTGCAAGAAAAAAGTTTTGAAAAATTAAAGTCAAAATTGCTTCAACAGCTTTTGCTTCTTAATTTTAAAGATTAATTGCAAGCCCCATTTTAAAGCCTTATCAAAGCTTTTTATATTTTCCAGTGTTTTTTAAAGAATTCACCGTTTTCAATTTTTTTATTCATTAGATTATTAAAGAAAGTATATTGTTCAAAATAGAATTCAATCATATTTTGTTTGTCAAATTCAAATGAGTTATCTGAAACGTTTTGCTCCATAAGTTCTTTATTATTACAATGTAAAATACCTTTTACTGCCCAGCACAAATTCTTCAAAATAATAATGTCTTTGTCTTCTTCAAAGTGATAATAAATATTCACACTACTAACTTCTTCACATAGGTAGTGAATCTTTGCAACTTCAGCTTCAGCTAGTGTACTAAATGATTGCTTTGTCATTGGCTTTGAAGATTTGCTTTGAAACCTTTTAAAAGAAGCAACAATGTTTGCTACTTTGAAATCAATATCAACTTTGATGTCATCTATTGTTTGCTTCTTCTTTATATCCTTATAAAAATGCAAACCTACCCACAAAAGAATACCACCTGCAAGCAGGTTTTGGAACAAATCCAAAAAGAATCCTGACACAGCAGGTGCAATGGAATTAAATAAAATTAAACTTATCATGCAATAAAGATAGTATTTTGCCTATGAGTGCCCAAAAAAAAGTTGCAGTCCGTCTGGGACTCGAACCCCAAAATGACAAAAAATTGAAAAAAAAGAAGAACTGTACTTTCAAAAAAAAGCTGCAAATAGGCTGCAAAAAGTGTATATATTTAGACTTGATCCAAATTTATGCCTAATCCCCAACTTTTAGACTTGATCCATTTTTTGTTTAAAAATTTCCAGATGAGTTTAAGGTATTCCATAACTAGTAAACAAATATAGCATTAAACCGAAAAAAGCCTCTCAAAATGAGAAGCTTTTTTAGCGGTCTGGACGAGACTCGAACTCGCGACCCTCTGCGTGACAGGCAGATATTCTAACCAACTGAACTACCAAACCAATTTTAGAGTTTTTAGTGCTTCAGCAACAGCTGAATGAAACTAAAATTGTGTGTGCTTTCCTTCAAAAGCGTTGCAAAGATACTACTAAATTCTATTTCTGCAAGAGAAGTGTGAAAAAAAATTATTTTTTTATTTCCGCTACCTTATGATAACATTGCCTTAGCGTCGAAATTCTTTTCAAAATAGTATATTTGCAAAGTATATAAAACCTTAGTAAAAATGCGTATTTTCCTTTCACTCTTTTTCTCAACAATTGCGTTTCAATCCTTTAGCCAAACGAAACCAAAATTAGTGGTTGGAATTGTAGTAGACCAAATGTGTTACGAATACCTTTACCGTTACCAAGCGAAATTCGGAAAAGATGGCTTTAATAAATTAATAAATAAAGGTACACATTGCAGAAATACGCAATATAACTATGTCCCGACCTTCACTGGCCCTGGACATGCTAGTATTTACACAGGCACAACGCCCAACAATCACGGCATAGTTGGCAACGAATGGTACATGCGTGAAGTCAAAGAAAGCGCTAATTGCGTAGATGACTTTGCTCAAACCACTGTTGGATCTGTTGGCGACGAAGGTAAATGCTCACCAAAAAACTTAAAATGTAACACCATAACAGACCAAATGAAATTAACTTATCCGAATGGAAAAGTAATCTCAATCTCAATTAAAGATCGCGGTGCAATTTTACCAGGTGGACATTTAAGTGATGGAACCTATTGGTATGACTATTCTAACGGAAACATGATTTCGAGCAGCTACTTTATGCAAAACCTTCCCACTTGGGCGTCAGACTTCAATAAAGAAGAACAAGCGAAAGCTTATTTGAAACAAACGTGGAACACCTTACTACCGATTGAACAATATACTGAATCGGGTCCTGATAATACACCTTATGAAGTTTCGTTTCCAGGAACAACTGGACCAACCTTTCCATACGATTTTGATAAAATAAGCAACGGAAAGCCCGCCTTCAACTTATTTACAGCTACTCCTTTTGCGAATACGTTTTTGACGGATTTTGCATTAAAGGCTCTTCAAAATGAAAACCTTGGAGCGGACAACGTTTCCGATTTTCTAGCAATTTCTTATTCAACACCAGATATCGTTGGTCATTCATTTGGCCCCTACTCGATTGAAATTGAAGACATTTACCTTAGACTAGATCTTGAAATAGCACGTTTAGTAAAAGAATTGGAAGCTAAAGTTGGGAAAAATAATTTTGTATTATTTCTAACTGCTGATCATGCGGTTGTGCCAGTTCCACAATATTTAGTAGACAAAAAACTTCCCGGAGGATATTTATTTTTAAAAGAGAAGGTTCAAACCTTGAAAAAAGAAATAGTAGCTGAAACGGGGCAAGATTTAATCATAGTGGAAGATAATTGCAATGTCTATTTGAATCGAGAATTAATAACCAGCGCCAAACTCAATAAAACAGACATAGAAAATTTAGTGAAAGCAAAAATCATGCTTTGGGAAGGTGTGAAAAAAGTATACACCGCAACCGAATTGGAAGGAGCACATCAAGACGATACATGGTACAGTATGGTGCGTTTGGGCTATAACTATCATGAAAGTGGTGATGTAATCTTTATTTTGGAGCCCGGTTATTTGGCGAAGGAAACTGAAACAGCGAATTCCAAAAAAGGCACGAGTCACGGAACGGCTTTCAATTATGACACACACGTTCCATTAATCTGGTATGGTGCAGGCATTAAAAAGCAAGAAGTTTTCAGAAAAATAGATATCACAGATATTTCTGCAACCTTGGTGCATATCCTACAGGTTCAAAATCCAAATTGTACTACAGGGCAACCTATTCTTGAGGTGTTGAAAAAATAGGTAAGGAATTGTAGGTATAAAAATTAATGACACAAAAAAGCCCTGAAAAATATTTTTCAGGGCTTTTTTGTGGGTCAATAGTTTACAATATATCAGACAAAACCTCTTCACGGGTTCTACCATCGACTAGTTTTTTCAAAATAATAGGGAAGTGCGAAGCAACTTTTTCTTCTGTTAGCCCAAGCGTTAATCCAAAACGGTGTACTAATGTTTCTTCGCGCTTGTTCAAGGCTCCATCAATAATACACATTTGAATTAATTGAATGAAACGCTCAAGACGCTCTTCTCTAGAAACTGGAGGCATTGCGGCGTATGAATCTGAATCATTCATGATTTCTTTCACTTGCTCGGCGGTTAAACCGATACGATTCGCCATTCGATTTAATAACTTTTGTTCAGCATCATCAATAACTCCATCCATACGGGCTACCATAACTAAATTTCTGAAATGCCCTAAACCTTGAGCTTGTTCTCCTGTTTCAAATAAAGATGCAATTGATGCCATTTTTCTAATTTTTTGACAAAGATAATCAACTATTTAATATTTCATATTTATTAGAATTTCATTTAGAAACCACGCCATGAGATGCATCACAATATTTAACATTTCTGCATAACAAAAACAATTAACTTTACAAAAAAAACGATTATGAAATTATTTATTCTCTCACTATTAAGCTTAGTTATTATGTCAGCGACCGAAACAAAAAAATCTATCTTCGACTATAAAGTAAAAGACAATAAAGGTCAAGAATTCGATTTGGCGAGTTTGGCTGGTAAAAAAGTAATCATTGTAAACGTAGCTTCAAAATGCGGATTAACGCCTCAATACGAGCAATTGCAAGCAGTTTATGCAAAATATAAAGATCAAAACTTAGAAATAATTGGTTTTCCATCCAACGATTTTATGGGGCAAGAACCTGGAACGAATGAAGAAATTTCAAGCTTTTGTTCACTTACTTATGGTGTTACCTTCAAAATTATGGACAAAGTTTCGGTGAAAGGTGATGACAAATGTCCGCTTTACAAATTCTTAACCACTAAAGAATTGAATGGCTTAGAAGACAATAAAGTGCAATGGAACTTCCAAAAATATTTGATTAATGCAGACGGAACGCTTGCAAAAGTTATTGGGCCGAGAACTTTACCAGACGACAAAGAAATCATAGATTGGATCGAAGCGAAGTAAAATTGCATAACTTGTTACTATTCGATACACCACTGTAACCGTTTCGCAAATTATCATTGTAATTAAAAAAGATGTTTCAACTCATTCTCTACCTTTTCTTACTTGCGCCGGTCGGTTCTCAAAAAAATGAAGCTGAAGGAACAATAGACGTGCAAGAAATAATTACCCTTACAAATATTGCACGCGAAAGGCCCAAAGTATTTCTAGATTCTATTGCTACACCCTATATGTTGCGCAACGGATTAAAAACTAAGAATACAGCATCACTCGTGAAAATGCTTGCTTCAACCAAACCGCTAAAGGCATTAACGACGAACTCAGAATTAACGAGTATTGCCATTGCACACGCTGCAACACAAGCCAAATCTGGAAAGATAGGCCATGCTAACTTTAGCAAACGTTACGGTAAATTATTGAAACAATATAAAATGGTAGGTGAAAACTGTGCTATCGACCAACGTTCATCCTTAGAATTTCTTATGGATTTTCTGATCGATGAAAATACGCCAGATTTGGGTCACCGAAAAAATATCTTCGATAAAACTTTCACACAAATTGGAGTTGCATGCGATGCTAACAATGGCACTAGACATATTTGCGTGATGAGTTTTTGCAGTTAATCGCACGAAATTGAGCTATAACCTGTCACTTCTAATCTAGCACAGCTTTAAAAAAAATAGTTGATAAAACGAGGGGAATTTAGTTCATTATTCATTGCCTCGAAAAACTAAATGACTACTTTTGTGCAAACAAAAAAGAAAAGCATGTCGCAAAAAGAAGCAACACTAGAGCAAGCAAAGGATCTCGGATTAAGAGCTGATGAATTTGAAATGATCAAAGAGATTTTAGGTCGCACACCAAATTTCACTGAAACCGCCGTATACTCTGTAATGTGGAGCGAGCATTGTTCTTATAAAAATTCTATTTTCTGGTTGAAGCAATTACCAAAAGACGGTCCACACATGTTGGTTAAAGCTGGTGAAGAAAATGCTGGACTTGTAGACATTGGTGACGGTCTTGGATGTTGCTTTAAAATTGAATCTCACAATCACCCAAGCGCGTTAGAGCCTTACCAAGGCGCTGCGACTGGAGTTGGAGGTATCAATCGTGATATTTTCACTATGGGTGCACGTCCAATTGCACAAATGAATTCACTACGTTTTGGTATGCCTCATGAAGCGCGTAACAAGTGGTTAGTAAAAGGAGTTACCAAAGGAATTAGTCACTACGGAAATGCTTTTGGTATTCCTGTTGTTGGAGGAGAGGTGTTTTTTGACCCATCTTTCTCGGCTAATCCGTTAGTAAATGCATTTTCAGCAGGGATTCTAGATTCCAAAAAAATGATTTCGGCTAAAGCTAAAGGTCCGGGTAACCCAGTTTACATCGTAGGTTCATCTACTGGTAAAGACGGTATTGCTGGAGCAGCCTTTGCTTCTAAAGATTTAACAGAAGCTTCTGCTGGAGATATTCCTGCGGTTCAAGTTGGCGATCCTTTCCAAGAAAAATTGTTATTGGAAGCATCCATGGAGCTTTCTGAAACTGACGCAATTGTTGGTATGCAAGACATGGGTGCCGCCGGTATTACTTGCTCTACGTGTGAAATGAGTGCAGGTGGTGGTGTTGGAATGGAAATTCATTTAGACAAAGTCCCTACGCGTCAAGCGGGAATGTTGCCTTACGAAATTCTACTTTCAGAATCTCAAGAGCGTATGCTTGTTGTGGTTCAAAAGGGTAAAGAAAAAATTGTAGAAGACATATTTAAAAAGTGGGACTTATTGGCAGTTGAAATTGGAGTAGTTACAGACACAAAACGTGTTTTGTATTACAACAACGGCGAACTGGTTGGAGACGTTCCTGCAGAATCTTTAGTATTAGGAGGTGGCGCACCGCAATACCAACGTGAATATAAAGAACCTGCTTATTTTCAAGAAAATAAAAAATTCAAAATCGAGTCGGTTGAACAACCAAAAGATTTAAAGAAAGTTGCCGAATTCTTATTGAGTCACCCAAATATTGCTAGCAAACGTTGGGTGTATGAACAATACGATTCTATGGTGGGTACCAAAACAATGACCACTAACGCGCCTTCGGATGCAGGTATCGTAAACATTAAAGGAACCAACAAAGCATTGGCAATGACAGTAGATTGTAATTCTAGATACGTTTATGCTGATCCAGAAGAAGGAACTGCAATGGCTGTTGCTGAAGCTGCACGTAACATTGTTTGCGCAGGTGGTATTCCTAGTGCAATCACCAATTGTTTAAATTTTGGTAACCCATACAACCCAGAATCTTTCTGGCAATTTGTTGGAGCGATTAAAGGAATGAGTAAAGCTTGTATTAAATTCAACACCCCTGTTACTGGTGGAAATGTTTCTTTCTATAACCAAACGGTAACGAATGGTGTTGAAGTACCCGTTTTCCCAACCCCAACCATTGGAATGATCGGTATACTAGAAGACAAAACCAATGCAATGTCTTTAGACTTCAAACAAAAAGGAGATCTTATCTTCATCTTGGGTGATAGCGTTGATTGTATCTCTTCTTCAGAATACCTTTATTCTTACCACGGTATTAAAAACTCACCAGCGCCTTATTTCGACATTGAAAAAGAAGCCTTATTGCAACATGCAGTAATTGGCTTGATTGAAAATAAATTTGTCAACGCAGTACATGATTGTTCTGATGGAGGATTATTTATTGCATTAACTGAAATGTCAATGCCACGTGATTTAGGATTTGATATCGTTACAGATTCTGAAATCAGAGAAGATGCATTTCTTTTTGGAGAAGCTCAAAGTCGCGTAGTGGTTACAGTACCCGAAGACAATGAAGATGCATTCTTAGAATTTATGGTTGAAGTTGGTGTTAATTTCACACTGCTTGGACACGTAACCAAAGGTAAATTAATGGTGGATGATGAACATTACGGATTCATCGCTGAAGCAAAAGAAACGTATGATAATGCATTAGGAAACATACTGGATGCATAATATAAAATACTAGTCAAAAAAAATGTGAATCATTACGATTCACATTTTTTTTGACCTATAATTTCAACATAAAATCTTTCAATCCATTGGGTTAATTAATTTTCAACCAATAAGAACCACCGTGTTTTTCTACATTCGTTAAATTGGGATGATCCCAAATTGGTGCAATTACTTTACTCAATGCTTCGTCTACACTGATAAAAAAGTTAGGCAAAATAGTTACATATTTTTCAGGATTTGCTAAAATAAATGCGGCTAACATATATTGTTCATTGTAAAATCGATCACACATAAATTGAGGATAATCGTAAGGTAAATAGATGTCATGGATATGCACGATTACACCTTTTTTCAAATAAGGAAGTAATTCTAAAAAGCAAATCATTCCGTCGGAATTAGGGAAAACGCGATGAGAGTTATCGATAAACAATATATCGTTCTCATTTAATGCTTCTATAATGAATTGGTTGTCGATTAAATTTTCAAATGGCTCTCTAATCACCTTATCTGCTAAATGATCGATATTAGCTCTTGGATAAGGATCAATTGAAATTATCTCCGTATTCAATCCATTCTCGGTGATTGCTTTGCGTGCAACTTTTGTAGAATTACCAGAACCTATTTCAATATATTTTGCAGGCTTATGATTTGCAATCATTCCATAAATACCAACGATGTCTAAACCTGGCAAAAAATCGTTATTCCATGCTGGATTATTTTCATTCGATTCATCTTTCAAATCTTTGATTAACTGTATATTATCTGAATACTGCAAGAAAGAAGCTAATGTTTCTTCGTATTGCTTTCTATTCTTATCAATGATGGCATACAGTAAATTATGTGGTGGCTTGCCATGCCCATATCTTGGCATCACCTTTACTTTATAATCCAAAGAAACTGTTTGAAATTTTGGTGATAAAAACCTATAGAACCCTTTAATTTTATTCAACATGCGTCTGATTTTAATGTTTTTTTATACGAGACATCATTACTTTCCTTTCAACTCCACCGCTTTAAGCGTGTTTATCATTAACGAGGCAATAGTCATTGGTCCTACTCCACCAGGAACCGGAGAAATGCTTTTGCAAATTGGCGCAACATTTTCAAAATCCACATCACCTTTTAACGCCCATCCTGAAATTTTCGAAGGATCTTCAACCCTTGTGGTTCCCACATCGATTACCACAGCTCCGGGCTTCACCATATCTTTTGTAATAAAATGAGGTCGACCAACCGCTGCAATTAATATATCGGCTTGTCTACAAATTTCAGCCAAACCTTGGGTTCTGCTATGTGTTAAGGTAACCGTACAATTTGCTTGAGGTAAATCTCTCGCAAGCATTGTACTTATTGGTTTCCCTACAATGTTACTTCTTCCAACAACCACACAATGTTTTCCTTCCGTTTCCACCTTGTAGCGTTTCATTAACTCTAAAATTCCGGCTGGTGTTGCTGATAAAAAACCTGGAAGGTTAAGCATCATATACCCTAAATTAACTGGATGAAATCCATCGACATCTTTTCTTGGATCGATTGCTAACGTAACTTTCATTTCGTCTATATGAGCTGGCAATGGCAATTGAACAATAAAGCCATCGATACTTCTATCTTCATTCAACTGCTGCACTCGGTTTAGAATCACCTCTTCACTCACGGAATCATCGTAACGAATTAACGTGCTTTCGTACCCAATTTGTTCACATGCTTTAACCTTTGCGTTGACATACGTTATAGAACCTCCATCGCTCCCTACCAAAATAGCCGCTAGATGCGGAATTTTTTTTCCTTCAGCTTTTCGGAGTTTAACTGCAAAAGCAAGTTCTTCTTTGATCTGTTGTGAAATTAATTTTCCGTCTAGCAATTCCATGATGATGTTTTTTTTGCACAAAGATACAATCTCTGAAACGCTTTTAGGGCAATAACCTGAATTCGATTACTATTTTAGATTCAGCATACAATTTTTAATGGAATAGACGAGGCGGTTTTGCAAGTGATGGGGTGCTGTCATTGATAAAATCTACGAAGAATATTTCTTTGAAAAAGTAAAGATCATTTTTAAAACAGCTTTAAATATTCATCTTTTTCAGAAAAAAAGTTCAAAATAACCCGTTATTCGATCTCTATCCTTTTCCAAATCTGAACATTTATAGCCGTTCTGAACAAAATTAATAATCGAACTCAGGTTAATAATAAGGTAGGATTTTTTATATTCGTAGACTAAAAAGAATTTTAATGAAAATACACCCTATTAACACTGGTTACTTTAAGCTCGACGGGGGCGCAATGTTTGGAGTTGTTCCGAAAACAATGTGGCAAAAAACAAATCCTGCGGATGAAAATAATCTTTGTTCATGGGCAATGCGCTCTTTACTTATAGAAGACAACGGTAAGTTAATTCTAATCGACACGGGTATTGGCGGTAAGCAATCTGATAAATTTTTTTCTCATTATTATTTGCACGGTCAAGATACGTTGGAAGGAAATCTTGCTAAACTTGGCTTTGGTAAAGATGACATTACGGATGTATTTTTAACACATTTGCATTTCGATCATTGCGGTGGTGCCATTGAATTCAATGCTGACAAAACAAAAACAAAAACTGCGTTTAAAAATGCAACGTATTGGAGCACAGCCCAGCATTGGGAATGGGCAACAAAACCGAATATGCGTGAAAAGGCTTCATTTCTGAGTGAAAACATCTTACCTATTCAAGAAAGTGGGCAACTCAAATTTGTAGAACGCACAGGAGACTATACCTTAAATGTTTTCAACAATTTCGACGTACTTTTTGTTGACGGTCATACGGAAAGCATGATGATTCCACACATTAACTATCAAGGAAAAACGATCGCATTTATGGCAGATCTACTACCAAGCACTGGCCACATTCCGTTGCCTTATGTAATGGGGTATGACACGCGACCATTAATCACGTTAAACGAAAAAGCTAAGTTTTTATGTCGCGCGGAGGAAGAAAACTTTGTGCTATTTTTAGAACACGATTCTGTTAATGAATGCTGTACCTTACAAAAAACAGAACGCGGAATTGCATTAGATGGAAGCTTTCAATTCAAAGACTTATTTTAATCACTCAACACACTTAATAAACGATCATGGACAAGTATCTACAAACACTTTTATTAGAAATAAAAACATTAATTTTTCCAGGCTTGGGTGCAATCACCATAACGAATGAAAAAACAGGCGAATTACTTTTCATGCCCTACCTAAAGTTTGATGACGGAAAACTTGCAAAATGTATGGCAGAAAAGGAAGGTATGACTGAACTTGATGCAAAAAATGTGGTCAGCAAATATGTCCAAAATATCATACAAACCCTAGATCGCGGTGAAACCTATTCGATGTATCAATTCGGATCATTTAACAAAGATGCGAACGGTGATGTTCAGTTTGAAGCATGGGGAGAACC
Source organism: Crocinitomicaceae bacterium (assembly GCA_043720875.1). Lineage (GTDB taxonomy): Bacteria > Bacteroidota > Bacteroidia > Flavobacteriales_D > Crocinitomicaceae > JAYSRU01. The sequence goes on along the minus strand of JAYSRU010000122.1, from coordinate 9,811 downwards.
CTCTGCCATAGAAACACCGGAAGAGCCAATTGTGGTTGCCGTACCTCAAGTTGTTGAAGTTGTTGAAGAAATAGTGGAACCAGTAGTAGCAATTGTTGAAGAGAAAGTTGAAGAGCATGTTGAAGAAACTCCAATTACACCGGAAGAAACAGTAATAACTCCAATCGCTGCTATCGATCCTTTGGATAACTTACTGCAAAACACAAAAGAAGAACCAGTATCCGTAAATTCATTAGATCAATTATTGAGCAGTGAAGCCATTGTTTCTCCTAAGGAAGATGACGTTGTCGTTGAGCCTGTTGTTATAATTGAAACACCGATTATTGAAGAAGCTAAAGCAGCACCAGAAACTAAAACAGAAAAAAATACAAAAACCAATAAGCCGGTAATAAATGATGATGCGACTGTAATTGGTGATGAAAGTTTCGACGAAGCAAGCGAAGAAAAACACGCACCAATCAAAGTAATTCCTGCTAAGAAAAAAAGAAAACTAGTTTACCTACTAGCGCCATTATTATTGTTACTAACCGTATACCTTATTGGCTACACACAATATAAACCGTTGTCAGCCAAATTTCCTTTCCTTCACAAAATTGGATTTATTTTCGGACAAAGCGGAGAAGAAAAACCAAAACTCGTTGTGAAAAAAGTTGAAACGCAAGAAACAAATGAATCTCAGATACCAGATGATTCACAAGCAATTGAGACACCTGATGGAACTGTAGAAGAACCGATCGCAGAAACAACGCCTGAAGCTGAAGTAATAGCAGAGCCCAAAAAAGTTAAGCCGGTAATCAAAGAACCAAAACCAGCTGTGGTTACAACTAATGGTTCTGGTGGTAATTTTCATATTATTGCTGGTTCTTTTGGAAATGAAACAAATGCCAATCGTTTTGCTGAAAAACTCACTAAAAACGGAAATACCGGACAAGTGATTGGAAAAGCTGGTGGCTTGTTTCTTGTTTCCATGGCATCTTTTGGATCTATGGCTGATGCAAAGAGTGCGCTAAACGGTTTAAAAAGTGATGCACCTGGTTCATATATCTTTATCAAAAAATAAGACGCACACTTCTTCCAAACACGCTATTGAATCTAAACAATGCTAATGAGATTTCATAGGAAATAGTTACCTTTTGCATTTCAGGCTCTATTCAGTTTCTGTGTGTAGGTACATTTCGTACTGTTTTACCTATCAATTGAACGCAATCCATAAAATCTATTTCACCATTAGGACTTAAGCTTCCTAAAGGAAAATATATAGCACTCACCTTTTGACTAGCTTTGCCAACATACTACTTTTGAATGTAGGTAGTTTAAGACTGCTTTAAGCTTCTATTTTGAATTAGGCTAACCAAGTAAGGACTATTCACAAAGAATGCAATTGATGAACATAAAAAAAGGCAATACTTTCGTATTGCCTTTTTAACTTTATGAATGTGCTATTATTCTAACATTTTCTTTTTAGAAAGGTCAATCAATAATGGAACTGCAATACATACAGATGAATACGTTCCAACTACAACCCCTACTAATAAAGCGAAGATAAATCCTGAAATTGCTGTACCACCAAGAATAAACATTACCAACAATACTAATGCTGTTGTGAATGATGTGTTGATTGTACGAGACAATGTGGAGTTCATCGCATCATTGATTAATGTTTTGTTGTCCATTTTTGCAACGTTACCTGTACTCAAATTCTCACGAATTCTATCAAATACAATTACAGTATCATTTATGGAATAACCAATTACCGTAAGTAATGCCGCAATAAACGATTGATCTAAATCTAAGTTCATTGGCAAGACGTTATGGAACAATGAGAAGGCTGTTATTATCATGAATACATCATGCGCCATTGCAATGATTGCTCCAGTTGAGTATTGCCATCTTCCAAAACGGATTAAGATATAGATAAAGATTAAGATCAATGCAATTGTCATCGAGATAAAAGATGATGATTTTAATTCATCTGAAACCGCTGCAGAAACCGTTCTTGATTCTAACAACTTAGCATTTCCAACTTTATCCTTAATTGTAGCTAATGATTCGTTCATTTTATCTACAACGATGTTATTGCTTTTTGGATTATTCATCATGAAGTTGGTAGAAATCACCAATTCATAAGATCCATTTCTAGTTTTAACTTCTACAGACGCAGACTTTCCTTTTTCATCCTTTAACGAAGAGGTAAGTGTATTACGTACTAATTCATCGTCTACCGTTTTATCAAAAGCGTAGGTATATGTTCTACCACCTGAGAATTCAACTGAAGGACTTAAACCTCTTGTGAACAATGAAACAATACCTACTAAGGTAATAATTGTAGAAACAAAGTAAAATTTGAATCTGTGTTTTACGAAATCGATTTTAATGTTTTTGAATGCATTTTTAGTAAATCGAGTACTGAAAGAAGTTGCAACACCTTTTTCTAAACGGAAATGGATAATCAAACGAGAAATGATAACGGCAGCAAAAACTGAAGTAATCAAACCAATAATTAAGGTTGTAGCGAATGATTCGATTGGACCAGTTCCAAAGATTTTCAAAACAACCGCCGTGATTAACGTAGTAACGTTAGCATCAATAATTGACGACAAAGCTTTAGAAAACCCTAAATCGAATGACTCAGTTTCAGATTTACCTGACGCCAATTCTTCACGAATACGTTCAAATATTAATACGTTGGCATCTACTGCCATACCAATTGTCAGTACAAGTCCTGCAATACCAGACAAGGTTAATACCGCTCCAAACGATGCAAGTGCACCGAAGATAAACAATACGTTAGCAATCAATGCGATATCCGCAATAACACCCGCTTTTCCGTAATAGAAAACCATGTATACGAATACACACAATAAAGCAATACCGAATGATATAAATCCTGATGAACGGTTTTCAGCTCCAATTGTTGGACCAACGTTCGTTTGTTCTTTAATTACACATGGAGCAGGTAAAGCACCACCATTCAACAAGCCTGAAAAATCTTTTGTTTCATCAAAGCTGAAGTTTCCAGAAATTTCTGTGCTACCGTTAAGAATAGGCTCATTTACCATAGGTGCACTATAGATAATATTATCCATTGTTACCGCTACAACTCTTCCTACATTTTTGGTAGTCATTTCACCCCATTTGTCAGCACCTTCGTTTGTCATTTGAAGACTAACGCTTGGCTTTCCAATTTGACTCACCGTTGAATATGCTTCTTTAATGTCACGACCAGTTACCGGCGCATCTCCAAATACGGGAACACGAACAGCATGAATAATATAAGCTTCTTCTTTACCTTTTTCAGAGAAAGTTTCAGAACCAATCATGAATTTACAATCTTCTGGGAAAACTGCTTTAATATCTGCACGATTAAATGCATCACTTAAATTCTTCCAATCAGAAATTTTTACTGTACCAATTACAGCATCACCAAAACCTTGCGGAGCAGGAACCATTAACTGGCTAATGCTTTTCTTACCAACGATTGTTTTTCCAAGTACAGCAATTTTCTTTGCCGTATCAATTGTAGTAGTTGTGTCTGAAGGATCTTTAGCTACTGGCGCAGCTTCAATAACTTCTTCCGTTTTAGAAATTGCATCAGCTTGGGTAAAGAATGACATAATTTCACTCTTATTAAATGTTTCAAAAAACTGAAGATTTGCAGTTGATTGAAGTTTTTCAGTTACCGTTGCTTGATCTTTTACACCTGGAAGTTCAATGTATAAACGGCTACGCACTAAATCCTTTTGGATGTTAGGTTGAGCTACACCAAATTGATTGATACGTCTACTCATGATTTGTTCAACACCATCCATTGAGGCAGCAATTTTTCCTTTTAAGAAAGAAACTACTTCACTATTTGACGATTTTGCACTTAACGCCCCATCCAATTCAGAAATATTGAATTCTCTTACGAGGTCACGTCCTGGATTAGTTACAGCATGAAATTGTGCAAACAACTGAATAAAATCTCCACCAGTGTTGTTATAAGAACTAACTGCCTTATCGTAAGGAACTTTGAATTTGAAATCATTTTTGTTTGAAGCATAGCTTTGGATCATTTCAGGAATTGAAATTTCTAACGCAACACTCATACCTCCAACTAAATCCAAACCGAAAGCAAGTGAACGCTTTTTAACATCTTTAAAAGTTGTACCTAAAACTGGATAAACAGCTTTTTCAGCTTTGTCACGAAGAATTTGATTCATGAACGCTGTAGTTGTAACTTCTAATGCATCTGCATTAGCAAAATTAATTGTATCGTTATTTGGTAACAAAGCCCAAGATCTTCCCAATTTCTCAGTACTCTCCTTTAACTCTATTGCTAAAACTTTAGCTTGTTTTTCGGCCTTATTCTCTTCTGAATTGGCGACAAAGCTGAATGATAATTGATAGATACTAATTACAACGAGTGCAATTGTAATGAACCAAAGAATTTTTTTATTACGCATTGTTTTAAATTTAATCTTTTTTTAAGCCTGCAAATATAAAGTTTCCAATGAGAAAAGCACAGATTCAACGAATTGATTTGAAGCATTTTTCAACAAAATGCAAAATTCCTTAGTTAAATCGGTACATTTTGAGGTAAAAAAAAGTAAAAACTGCGGTTCTTGGCGAGATTTTACTATTCGAGTCCAAATCCGCTTGCATCATAGTACAACTCTGTGCCTTTTTTAATATTAGTCGTATCAAAATTATTGATTTCCAAATCCTTGTAATACAACTTTACTAAGCCCACCTTTTTAGCGTAGATTTCAAACTTTAATTTATGTTGTATAAAATTGGTTGTTTTCTCTTGGTTAACGCTCAATGTGGAATCGAATGCTAAAAATTGATTTGTAAATGGCTTATGAATATTGGAATAAGTACAACTTTGTTCGGATAACGTGTTATAAACATTCGAATTCCATGATTTTTTGAGTGTGGGAATAAAAACAAGTTTAATTTTTCGTTGATTCTCTTCTGTAAGTTCCAATCTATCTGAATCCAATAGCACAGTCCAAAGATCCGTTGCATTCCAACTAGCCGAACTATTTGCGCGCAAGTACCTGAAATATTCTTTGGCACTTTTCCCTAGATTATCCAAAACTTCTTCTCCAATTTTCACCTTTAATTGATATTTGAAGGTATCTGGAATGGGGTGAGCTAAAAAATCATGTTCAACTTGCAACACATCGTACGTAACATAATGTCCTTTATCTAAGGGAAAGTAAGCATAATGAAAATTCAAATTCTTTTCTGCCTTTCTGCAAGAAAAGAGAATCATAGTCGTGAAAAAACTAAGAATTAAAATGCGTGACATCGAATTGACTTTGGATATTTAACGCAAATTAAGCAATTATTGTATATTATTCATTAGGATTGACATTTCTTTTCTTCATGTCGGCCAATAACTTGGTTAAAGTTGTTCCTTTAATTTCTTGACCATAGCGAAAATACCTGTTCCCTAATTCTTTCCCTTGTTCGTTATAGGCTCTTTGAAAGCCGTGCTTCTTTCCGTTATTAAAACGCTCCTCAACCATAGGTTTTCCGTTTGTGTAATTAGTAACACAACGGCCATGTTTGTGTCCGTGCAAATAATTTCCTTGACCTTTTATCACTCCATTATCGAAGTACTCTATATACTCACCTTCTTGGTTGCCGTTAACATAATTCCATTGCTTTGCCAATTTTACTGTCTTATCACCCACAGCATTCGGAATAAAATAAACGTAACGCATTCCATTAAGAACGCCTTTCGAATACGTATCTGACGATGTAATTCTACCTGTTTCATCATAAAATGACCAAACGCTATCTTTTACTTCTCCTCTGTAAATTCCTTTTGCCATAATATTTTTGTTTTCATGAAACATGGTCGCTGAAGAACGATCAGATTTATCATCGTGGACAATGACAATTTTTAATTTGGTTGAGGGGTAATAGTAATAAAATGTGCCAACTGGCTTATCATCAAGGAATTGTCCTTTATAAACGATGGCTCTTGACTTGTCATAATTTTTTTGCCAAACACCTTGCTTCTTACCTTTTGTATCCGTTTGATTTATTTTTTGAGATGGTTCTTTAACCACCGCAGGCTTTGGTGTAGGCTTAGGTTGAGCTAAAACTGCAGTTGCGGAGCAAAAAAATAAAACGATAAGTAAATTTTTCATGAGTTTAATATTGTAGGTAAATCTTTAAGTTTCTGTAAAGTATAATGCGGTTTTATCTGATACGTTTCATATTCGGAGAAAATTTGTACGCAAACCATGCCAAGTTTTTTTCCAAAAATCATGTCAGAATCAGTATCTCCAACCATCACGGATTTTTTAAAGTCTATTTCTGGAAACATATTTCTAGCCATTTGAGCCATTCCAGTATTCGGTTTCCGTAACATATTGTCTTTGCTTTTCACTCCAGGAGCAAAAAAAACGGCATCTACATCAGCGCCAAATTTTAAAAAAGCCGCTCGCATATTTTGATGAATATGATTCAATTCCGACTCTGTCATAAGTCCTTTTGAAATCCCTTGCTGATTTGTCACAACGACAATGCGTTTGAATTTAGGGCGCAGTAATGCAATCGTTTCAGGCACATCTGTTTCAAATTGCCATTGCGCTTCAGTTTTGACATAATCATCGGGAAGACGCTTGTTGATTACACCGTCACGGTCCAAAAACAAGGTCCAATCGTTGTCAATAACAATCATGTTTTAGATTGTTTTGTCAATCAGGTAATTATTTCGCTGAGAAGCATTTCGACCAACCATTTCACCTAAGAATCCAGCTAAAAAGAATTGAGTGCCGAGAATCATGCAAACCAATGAAAAGAAAAACTCAGGTCGATCGGCCAATTTCCTTGCATCTGTATGCAGAAACACTTTATCAATTCCAATACCTAAAGTAAAGATGAAACCAAGGAAAAAGAGCAGTAAACCAATAGATCCAAAAAAGTGCATTGGTTTTTTACCAAATTTACCCATAAAGGCAACGGTAAGTAAATCTAACGGTCCATTGATAAAGCGATTTAACCCAAACTTTGTAACACCATATTTTCGTGATTGGTGTTGCACTACTTTTTCCCCAATTTTTGTGTAGCCTGCATATTTGGCTAATGCGGGTATATAACGATGCATATCACCGTAGAGTTCAATACTTTTTACAACAATACGTTTATATGCCTTTAAACCACAATTAAAATCATTTAACTTTATTCCAGTGATTCTGCGCGCAGCCCAATTGTATAATTTCGTCGGAATAGTTTTTGTTATTGGATCGTAACGCTTTTGTTTCCAGCCAGAAACTACGTCAAAATCATTATCCATCACCATTTTGTACAATTCAGGAATTTCATCTGGAGAATCTTGTAAATCAGCATCCATGGTAATAACAACCTCACCCTCCACTATTTCAAAACCTTTCTGTAAAGCAGCAGACTTTCCATAATTTCGTTGAAACTTTATACCCCTAACATTTTCATCGATTGTCTTTAAACGCTCTACTTCCGCCCAAGATCCATCTTTGCTTCCGTCATCCACGAACACAATTTCATAAGACAGTTTATGCTCATTTACAACACGAAGTATCCAAGCGTGTAACTCTGGCAAAGATTCCACCTCATTATAAAGCGGCACTACAATAGAAACGTTGATTATATTGTTCATTCTAACAATTTACTTTTGATGCAAATTTACATTGCATTTTAATACTATTGGCATGGATCTAAAATTACTAAAGAACATAGTTTAGTGAATTACTATTTTCAGTGTCTCATTTCTTAAGTTTACGAAATATAATCCGTTAGCCAGTTCATGTACATTCACCATTGCAGTTTTTGTTTTTACAACATCTTTGTAAACTATTTTTCCTAGCTGATTGTAGATATAAAACTCTTGCCCTATAGTGCTTTCAGGGAATTGAATTTCGAATAAGCCGTTGGATGGATTCGGAAACAATTTCATTTTTGCGTTCAGTTTGACCAACTCAGGAACCAACGTAACGTCATTTGGGGAAAGCCTGAAATAGTCAACTGCTGCTTCAGTTAAATTGGCTGTCGGACTTCCGTACGCACCATCGCTCACACTAAAGTTGATTGACATTGAATTTGTTGGAGTTATCAAGTCCGAAATTTTTATGGTTACCGGAATCCAAAGTCCTTCCAAGTCAGATCCTGAAGCTAATTTTTCGATTACAACTTCCGTAATTCCATTTGAGATAGATACGGTTAGTGTATCATCTGGCGCATTGATAAAACCGCAAAAGAAAGACCTTGCATACGTGAGGTAAGCAACCGTGTAAATCGTTGCATTAAAAATCGGAGAAACCAATTTCACAAATCCACCATCTACATCATCAAAATCTGGATCTATATTCGTGCTATTTCCTGTTACATAAACTTCATTTCCACAATCGCTATTAAAATCCACCACAGGCAAGACTGTATAAGTATGGCCTTGAGTCAACTCTCCTCGCTCCCAATCTCCTGATGTTGCTGTTCCAAAAGCCGTCCAGCCATGATCAAAAGTAAAGCTATCGAAATATCCAATATTCATTTCGAAGGTGTGATTGGCTGTTAAAGCGCTAACGAAAATAGTTGTACATATTGGTTCTTTCCCCCACTTTTCAATTTGAATTTCATAATTCGTTTCATATTGCAAAGCAAGAACAGCTTGACCTAAGCCATCTGTTGTTACCACATCTTTCGTGAGGTCTGAAGTGAAGCGAACAAAAGCATTGTTTACCTGAACCGCACCTCCAAATTCGTTCACTTGAACATTTACGGTATAAACCGGAATCGGAACCAACGCAACGTTAAGCAATGAAACTTGACTAGCTATAATTGGTACAACATGAGTTTGTGAGTAAAAACCTACTTTAAAAAAAGTTACCGTAGCTAAAGCACCAGCAGCAATTCCTGTAGCATAATTCCCGCTCAATTTCGAGATTTCAATTTGCTCATCTCCAGCAATTGTAACGCTCACCCCTTGTAACGGCAGTAAGGTAGCAGCGTTTGTTACATTTCCTTCGATATATCTTGCAGGTTGGTAATTTGGATGTAAAACATACAATCCATTTTCCATATCCGTAGCCAAAACGGTTCCAGATGCAAAGAAAGGAAAAGCTCCCCAACAACCTCTGGTCTGAGTTGATATTCCAGGATATGTGTCAAAGCTACCGACTTCAACGATATTCGTTGGCCTTGAGATATCATGCACCACGATTCCGCTCGAATAATAGGAAGAAATAGCATAATTACCTCTGATATGAACATTATGAATTACAGTGCCAGATCCAGGCAAGTCTTGAATTCGATCTAATTCGATGAGATTATTTGGATCGGTTACGTCATACGCTGTTAAAAATGAATTCGTAGTTTCGTCTGTCGTAAAGATCACATTGCCGGCGTCGTTCGGCCAAATATTATGCGTAAAATTACTAGGGGTTGTCTGAGTAGCAATAAGCACAGGATTGGCTCTATCACTAATATCGATAATACTAACAAAACCTTCACCTATATTCGCACACCATAAAGTATCGTTTCTTGCGTATCCGTCGTGTACATACCAATCATCGAAAACACCAATTTCAATTGGATTCATAGGATCTGTATTTACATCTAAAATTATTACACCACCATTTCCTCTATTCGCTCCAAAAATATATGCATATCCTTCATCATCTATAAATAGAGTGTGTGCAGACTGCCAAGGATTACTAACCGGGCCTTTATAAAATGCAGTTGTCACGGGTGCACTTGCAGGTAATGGATTTAAATCAATAATAAATAATCCTGCCTCCGCCTCTGTCGTTACATAAGCAAAATTTTGCCAAGACGATAG
>JAYSRU010000121.1:0-1683 GCA_043720875.1 Crocinitomicaceae bacterium | reverse complement strand
GCGTGGGCCCCAGCGACCACACCAGCTTTTATCTGAACGACATACCTGCCCTGCACTTTTTTACAGGCCAGCACGAGGACTACCACAAGCCGACAGATGATGTAGAAAAAATAAATTTTGAAGGCCTTGCCTCTGTTATAAAATACATGCAAACACTTATACTAAAGCTGGACGACAAAGGCAAGCTAACCTTTACCAAAACCAAAGATGCCACACCCAGCAGTGCCGATTTTAAACTAACACTGGGCGTAGTGCCAGACTACCTGTACAACGAAAAAGGCCTGCGCATAGATGGCACCAAAGATGGCCGCCCCGGCCAAAAGGCAGGCCTTGTAAAAGGCGATATAATAATGAAAATGGGCGACTACGAAATAGCCGATATATATGCCTACATGGAGGCCCTGGCCAAATTTGAAAAAGGCCAAACCACGCCCATAGTTATCATACGCAATGGCACAGAAATGACCTTGACGGTGGTGTGGGAGTAAACTAAAATTTTAACCGGAGGGTGAAAACACGGGGGTGAAATAGGGTGGAAACACGGGGGTTGGATGTGGGTGAATGGGGTTAGTTTTGGGGCGGTTGAGGCTCATTAAGATTAGTAGGGAATTGAAATTTGAATATAATCAAAACATTTAGTGCCTTCAGTTAATCTTATGAGTTGGCGTTGTTCTTAGCTGTTAATAACACAGTAGTTATAATCTAACTTTTAAAGGCTCTTTTATTCTTACTTTGAGAGCTCGGAATTATTGCAGTAATTTTCAATTGAAAACACATTAAATAAGGTGAATTTAGAAACTATTAAATATACTTTTTCAGGACACGATTCCTTTCAGTGCCGACAACTTTGGCTCAAAAAGGGCTACGACTACATTCAATCTAAAAAATCTTTCAATGACGAAGATGCAGTTGTGAAGTTAGGAGTAGGTAAAAATATGGTTTCTGCAATTCGTTACTGGATGAAAGCGTTCAACATTATTGACAATAAGGACAACTCAACAGAATTTGGAACGGCACTTTTTTCAGACAACGGCTGGGACCCGTTTCTTGAAGATGATGCAAGTTTGTGGCTGCTGCATTACCAACTTGTCAAGACAAATCTTGCTTCAACTTACAGCATCATTTTTAATGAGTTCAGAAAAGAAAAAATATTCTTTACCAAAGAGACTTTCGTGAACTATTTGAAGCGAAGAAAAGAAGCCGAAGAAGGTTTGAACTTTAATGAAAATACAGTTGCAGACGATTTCATTGTGTTTCTGAAAATGTATCAAGGCAACGATTCAAACAACAAAGATGTTGAGGATAGTTTTTCAGGAATACTTTCCGAAATTGATTTGCTAAAAACAATTGGCAGAGGAAAAGACGAACAATACCAAATTGAAAACAACGACAGAGACAAACTTCCAGAGGCAGTTTTGCTCTATTCAATTTTAGATAATCCGAGTTACGGAAATTCAATCAGCTTAAATTCTTTAGAGCATGAGCCAAACAGCCCAGGTTCTATTTTCGCTTTGAGCCGTTCAGGATTAGCAAATAAAATTTCTGAAATTGTGAATGACAATAAGCAAATCACATTTACAGACCATGCAGGAATAAAAGAAATGCAGTTTAAAAATAAACCGAATGCTCACTTAATTTTAGATAAATACTATGGCAAATAATTTCTCAACATCCGTAAACATT
>JAYSRU010000120.1:0-4734 GCA_043720875.1 Crocinitomicaceae bacterium | reverse complement strand
ACAAGCGCAGCTTTCGAAGACCAAACGGTAGTGCCGGGCCAAAAAATGATAAATCGCCTGGTCTGAAATACGACTAGGCGTTTTTGTTTTTAGCGTTTCGTTTGTGCTTTTCGAAAACCGTCAGCAGACGGTCGCGGCTCCTCTAGGAAAACTCTTTTGGTTTTGTTCGGTAGGTTACCTTGCCTTTAACGGGCTCAACGCCCTAGGCTTCGTCTTCAGAAGCTTTTCGCTTGTTACCTCAAAACTTCCTACGCTAACGCTAGTCGTTTGTTCGTCTTCACAAGCTCGTCGCTTGCTCTTAATTCAATTTCATTCGCAACTACTCTACTTGCCCATAAAGAGATAAGCTCAAAGGAGACGCTTGATCTTGAATTTGTTGCAAGCAATGTTAAGGTTTTGCATAAGGTTTAGAAGGCGCATGAGTTGCATCAACAGGAGCGCCAGGAACTTTTGCAATGCTTTGTTTAATGGTATACGTAAACGTTAACATGTAATATTGGGTAAGCACTTTGGTTTGCACATCTTCAGAATAATTGGCTTGTATTTGTCGGCTAATGCTTTGGTTTTTCTTCAAAATGTCAAACACAGACAAGCGTATGTCAGCTGCTTTGTTCTTTAAGAATTTGTATCCAATCTCAGCATTCCAAAGTAACACTTGCGACGGAAATCCTGTGCGCAAACCAAAATACTTGGTAAACGTAACGTCGCTGGCAATCACTAATCCTTTCCAAGGGTTAAGCGTAATTTTGGATGTAGTACCATTTGACCAATAGTTGTTATTAAGCAAGGTGTTCAAAGAGTTTTTGCTTAAATTCAATGAAGCATTGTAGCTAATGTTAAAGTCTATTTTTGGAGAAATATTACTACTCAACGCAACGTTTCCAAAAAGCACTGTCGTGCGCATTAACCCGAGGATATTGTTTACACGGGTTGGTAACATGCTGTAAGTCATTGCCGCATTAATATTCATGTTGCTTTTTAACGGTTTGATCTTGAATCCATACATAGAGAAAGTTCTTAAGGTAAGTGCCTCCTTGAAATTTTCATATGAATTTATTTGCATTCCTTGCTTTATAGTGTTCCCGTCTAAAACGGTGTCTTTATCCGCAATTGTTGTAGAATTACCTAAATAGTTTTGCGTGTATCTACTGTTTACAGCAATAAAGAAACTTCTAAAATTTACAGAATTATTATAGGAATAACGTGAACCAAGCGCATGCTCATACTGTTGACCCAAAAGTTGATTTCCGATGGTTAAGGAGTTAGGATTACTGTTATCTGCTACCGGTTGAAGTTGAGCGGTTGAAGGCGCAGTAATAGAAGTTTGGTAATTCACTCTCAAGTTTTTTTCCTTATTGATTTTAAACGTTAAAAACGCATTCGGTAACAACGCCACAAACGAACGCTTAGTAGTGGCAACAATTGGCTGACTGATGTTTCCAGTAAGTAAGCTGTATTGTCCATTAATTCCTCCATTCACATTCAGTCTCGGGAAATTATAGGCATATGCTAATCCTGCGCGTTGCACTTGAAATGAATTATCAAATGATCCATTTAAAAGGGGAATGGTGACAGATCCTATTTGAGAAGTTAGGTCATTGTTTCGGTTACTTACACTTTCAGTTAAGGAAGGGTTGTAAGTGATTTTTAATTGACTGTTTTTGGATAAGGGTTCGGTGTAAGCTACACTTCCAGTATAGGTTTCCGAATTGCTCGCGTACTTGGTGTTTTGTGTCGTTCCATTCAAAATAGTATCATTGGTTTCGTAAAATGTAGCATCTTGTATTAAATCAAAATAGCCTAGGTTATTATTCCTGTCATGACTGATACTGTTGGAAATTGTTCTTCCTATTTTTTTAAATTTATGGTTCCAAAGCAAAGTTCCTGAAAAAACGTAAGCATTTGCCTTGCTGTTATTGATGGAGTTGGTTAAATTTAATAAGCGTTGGTTTTGCAGGTTGTTGTTGTAAATTTTGTTTTCAAATCCCTTTGTTTGAAAGGTGATTTTTGGAGAAAATGAAAAGCTGTTCATAGAATCCAAAACATAGGACAATTTTACATTGATGCGGTGATTGCTGTTTAAAGATAACAGATTGTTATTTGCATTGTAATAATTTGAAATAGAATCATTTATGAAATAAGTGCGCAATGTTGAGTCGGCTGTGTTGGTTTGAGTTTGATTGAAAAAATAACTCGTACTTAAGCTTAAGCCTTTTTTAAATTTATCCGAATAATTTAATCCAATGGCATTAACCGTGTTTACTCCACCATTTGGTCCGGTAAAAAAGTCAGAGAAATTACTTGCGCCCTCCACATTGCCACTAGACATGTGTTGACTCATCATGTTTGGATTCATTCCGCCCATCATCCTGCCCATACCTCCTCCGGTTGCGCCAGTAGCACCCATGATATCTTGAAAAGAAAAATTTTGAATATTTATATTGTTGAAGTTACTAAGAAGCGAAACTCTGCGTACACCATTAAAATAATTTAAATTTGCACCTGTGTTGTACCTCTCATCGGTTCCCGCACCAGCATAAATTTTACCAAAAACACTCTGTTTGAATGTCTTTTTTGTGATAATGTTGATGGTTTTTTGAGCATTTCCATCTCGGAATCCTGTAAACGCGGATTGATCACTTTGTTTATCAAAAACTTGAACTTTATCAATGGCTCCTGCCGGTAAATTCTTTAAAGTCATACTTGGATCGTCGCCAAAAAACTCTTGACCGTCAATATAAATTTTAGCTACCTGTTCGCCTTGTGCTGTTACACGCCCATTTTCAATACTCACGCCGGGCATTTTCTTTATTAAATCTTCGGCAGTTGCATCAACATTTACTTTGTAATTTGTAGCACTGATTTCGAGCGTATCTCCTTTGTTTGTCATTAAAGATCCCTTTGCTGTGATCACGACGTCTTCGATAGATTTGCGCTTTGGATTAATTTCTAATTCCAATAATGTGTCGCCGTTAATGGTTATATTTTGAACAATATACCGCGTATCTTCAAAAAAGTAAATTAGTTTAGCGTTTACGGTTTTAGGTCCTTGCAATACGCTTAATCCATTCTCGTCACTTGTTCCATTTGTCCAGGTTGGGTCCGATAAACTGCATTTTATTCCTTGTAATGGCACTTCCGTTAAGCTGTCGTTGATTTGCAAGGTAAGTTTAAATACTTGTCCAACAGATTGGTTAATAGTTCCTATTAGAATTGTGAAACAAATGAATTGTAAGAAATTACGCATTATCGAGTGTATTTGAAGAAAGTTCAAAATTACTGTTATTAAAGCGAATTTGTTATTTTTTTTACCAAAAAGGGGTAGGTGTGTTATAATAAGGATTAGTGGCAAATATTAGTTTCGTTTCTTATCCTTTTTAACTTTTTGTTTCTTGTTGAAGCGGTAACCGTATGCAAATTTGATGTAATAAAAAGTTTGTTTATAGCCTAAATAACCAAATTTTATACTTTTTCTGTCAAAATCCGCAGCAAACGAAGTAAACCATCTATCTTTGTTATAGCTCATCATTAGTTTAAAATCTAGTCGTGGAGCTAGTCCAGCAAATGCATGTTGATTAGCGTCGTATTGATAAGCTTTTGCTTGTATAACAAATCCAGCGCCACCAATTGCGGCAACTTGAAATCCATTTTTATGGTATACGTAGGCATAACCAGGAATAGCTCCAAAATCCCAGCTGTAAAATAGAGCAGAATAGGTTCGTGATTGTTCGGGTATTCTCAATTCAGCTGGTATTATTCCGTTGTTATCCGCCACTCCATGAACATTGAATGTTCCTTTAATAAAAAATGAACCGCAATTTTGTGTGTATCTGGCGGTTTTACCTTTCATGGCGCTCATTTTAATATTCTTATTTAAGAAATACCACATGTTTGTAGAAAAACTTGCGGTGGATGTACCAGGTTTTAAAATACTTCCTTTTACACTTAAACCTGTGTCAGCAAATTTAGATGCATTTTGTATTCCATATCCTTGATAATTATGAAAATCTAGGTCAAAAAACATATTTTTATGTGTAAAATCAAATCCGAAGTCATAATATTTACTAGTGCCATACCCACTTACAGAATATAAATAATCACGTGAACTAATACCAAGCCTTGCGGAAAACCATTTGTAGTTAATGCCAAATCCCACAACCGTTTTTACATTTGTGATATATTTCAAACGAGTTGAAGATGTATTACTCGTAGGAACATCCAGTAAGAAAGGGGCTCCAGGAATACCGAAATCTACTGATAACACGATCTTGTCATTATACCTTTTATAAGGTAAACTGTCTTGTGCACAAATTTGAACAACGCAAAACAAGCTAAAAAATAAGAGGGTTATTTTACTCACGGATGTTTTCAAGAGTTAAGAAAAAAGTAAAGTTAGTAGCTATTTCCTTACGTTCAGCTGATTTTCCAGATCCACCTCCATGACCGGCATCCATGTTGCATTGAAGGAGCAGTAAATTGTTATCAGTTTTCATAGTTCGCAATTTTGCAATCCATTTTAAGGGTTCCCAATATTGCACTTGAGAATCATGGTATCCTGTGTTGATTAGCATATGCGGGTAATTGGTTTTTTTCACGTTGTCATACGGTGAATAACTTAACATGTATTCGAAATATGATTTGTCATTCGGGTTACCCCATTCTTCGTATTCACCCGTAGTTAAAGGTATAGATGAATCTAACATGGTCGTAACGACGTCTACAAACGGAACATCG
>JAYSRU010000119.1:0-40671 GCA_043720875.1 Crocinitomicaceae bacterium | reverse complement strand
ATTCAAAAATCTGGATGGTTGACCAGCTCCATGGCGCTATTTTGGTTCTTTTCTGGATTAATTTATTTCCTGTATGAACTCACTCTAGGGAATCAACTGTTTTTTGTTGCCATTTGGCCACTTGTTATTAATAGCATTCTCATCTATGTAGAATACAAACAAAAAGGCAGTTACACCTTTGGTACAAGCGTCTTAATTCTGTTGGTTTTCTCCGCTTTTACTGCCCTAAACTTGAATGAATACAACGAAATCAAGGAACATTCTGAGCGTGAACTTTTTGCATCTCAACTCGCGTCGGACAAAGAACAATCAACCGAAATTGAATACGCCTTTTTGGCTCCAAAGATTGTTTCTGATACCACTGTCAGGAATATGCTCGACTCTAAGTTGGAACAACAAGTGTCTGTGTTTAAAGACTTCATGGAGAAAAACTATTTCAAGAATCATTGGGAACGTTACGAAATCGATTTCTTTCTATTCAATGCCAAAAAAGAGCCTGTCGTTTCCTATAAAAATAATTTAGCCAAAGAGTACACCAGTTTCTTAAACCTATTAAAAGATCACGGAACACAATGCGATGCAGATAGCAGCATCTATTACATCGGGGATAATTTCAATCAGTACAGCTATGTAATCAAACAAGCTGTTTACGCAAAAGACTCAAGTGTTGGAACATTATTTTGTACGTTAAAATCGAAAAGGATTCCAGAAGGAATTGGATTCCCCCGTATCTTGATTAACAAAAAAGCAAAAGTGCTAAACATGGTAGAGAACTACTCCATGGCGCGCTATTTTGAAGGTAAGCTGGTTGTAAATCATGGTGAATATTCCTATCCCGTGAATGAAAATGTGTTTTCTGAAGGAGAGTTTCCGAGTATTGGTTTTACAAATAGTAACAACTATAGTCACTATTTCTACCGTAAATCCTCCAAAGATTTTCTCATTCTTAGCTCCCCACAATTGAGCGGTATGGGCTTGGTTTCTACCTTCAGTTATGTTTTTGCCTTTTTTGGAATTATTGTTTTGGTACCCCTAATGATTAACAGACGAAAAGAAGGATTGCGCTTAAACCGTATGACGTTTGCCCTTAAAATACAACTTATCCTAATTGGGATTGTTACCATTTCACTGGCCCTGTTTAGTTTGGGGAGTGGCGCTTTTGTTCGTAATCAATACGACACGTACACAAGTAAGCTAATCTTACAACGGATGAAATCAATAGAAACCGAATTGAGACAAAAATTCGGAGATGAAAAGGAATTAACCCGAGAAGAGCAAAAAAATTATTTGGAGTTTATGCTTCAAAAATTAAGTAAGGTATATACAACCGACATTAATTTATACAGTTTGGATGGACTACTTTTAGCATCCTCACGGCCAAAAGTATACTCGATTGGTTTGGTTGGAAAACAACTAAATGCCGAAGCTTTTAATTACATTTTCAGGTATAGTCCAAGTGAATACGTGCACAAAGAACGCATCGGTGATCTTGTTTATTCTGCTGTCTATTCGCCATTCATAAATCAAGCGGGAAACCCAATAGGCTACATTAACCTGCAACACTTTGCACAGCAAAACGAATTCGAAAAACAATTCGAAAGTTTTATGGTTGCCATTATTAACGTTTTTGTGTTTCTAACTGCTTTGTCGATTCTTGGGGCGGTCTTTCTGTCAAATTGGATACTTGCGCCGCTTAGAATTCTGAAACAACGCTTCTCCGACGTAAAACTAGGCGGGGCGAATAAGTTGATCGAATACGATACTAACGATGAAATTGGTGCGCTGGTAGACGATTACAACACCAAGATAATTGAATTGGAACACAGCGCAAATCAATTGGCTAAAACCGAAAGAGAAGGGGCTTGGCGAGAAATGGCGAAACAAGTTGCGCATGAAATCAAAAATCCATTGACCCCAATGAAGTTGAGTCTGCAGCAATTACAACGTGTTTATGACCCGAATGATCCTAACTCTAAGGACAAATTAGATCGCGTGGCGAATTCAATTGTGGAACAAATTGATGCCTTAGCACATATAGCCAATGAATTTTCGAATTTCGCTAAAATGCCCCTTGCTCATGAAGATAGCATTGACCTTCGCCCTATTATCGAAAGCTGTATTGAACTGTTCAAAGACGACAAAAATATTCAATTCGAATTTTCTTGTCGTGCTACAGAATTACCAATTTATGCAGATAGATCATTGTTGTTACGGGTGTTCAATAATCTCTTTAAAAATGCCTTACAAGCAAAAAAAGAAGCAGAAAATTGTAACATACATGTAACTGTTGTTCAGTTGAATAAAAATTGGCGTGTTGAGGTGAAAGACAACGGAGTGGGTATTAACGAAGATGAAAAACATCGTATCTTTGTCCCTAACTTCACCACAAAATCAACCGGCACTGGACTTGGATTGGCGGTTGTAAAACAAATAATCGAAAGCCACAAAGGAAGAATCTGGTTTGATTCAACAAAAGATTTTGGCACAACTTTTTATATAGAATTACCCATAAACACGATAGAATAATCTTATGAAATATATCTCACTTTTAAGCGTAGTACTTTTTTTACTTGCATGCACAAGTATTAATACCGTAAACAGCCCTAAGTCTGGAGAAAAGGATGTTGTGCTCCTCATACAATCTAACCGATTGCATTGTGGCGGTGCTGCACCTCCAAGAAATGGTTGGCCTGCAGGCGAAATGGAATTGCACGCAGAAGAAACGTTTTATTTGAAAAAAGGATTAACGAATGATCATGTTTGGACCGACGCCATCAAAATAACGACGGATATGAATGGTATAGATAGTGTAACACTTGCAGTTGGTGATTATATGGTTTTTAGAGAAGATAAAATTCTTGATTTTGCAGGATTTAGATCAAAAAACAAAACCGCTGACGAAAACTATAAAGAAACATCACAAGATTGTTTTAAGTACTGGTACAACGCCGCAGATTATGTGATTTCTGTAAAATCAGATACCACCATAGCCATCAATTTAAAGCATAAATGTTTTACAGGATATAATCCTTGTATTCAATATACTGGTCCATTACCAAATTAATACTTGCGAAGGAATTTCACCAATCAATTCCAATCTTACCAGAACTTTTACCAGAAGCCAAATAATCATGTGCTTTGTGTAAATCTGTATGCGGAAATTGCTGACCTGTCAACGTTTTAATTTTTCCTTCTTTCACCAGATTAACCAGTATTATCATCCCTTCTTTGAGCGCCATAGGTTTTCTTGCTGCAACTTTTAACATGTTCACTCCAGCAACGGTTTTAGAACTCATTAACAATGCAATGGGCATTAGAAGTCCCATCTTACGCACAAAATTCAACTGCGATAACAAGCCCCATTTTGAACCTGATAATTCTGCAGCACCAAATAAAACCAATTTTCCCGATTGCACTAAAAGTTTAAAATCTTTCTTGAAAGTACTGCCGCCAGAAGGATTAAACGAAACGTCGATACACGCTGGACCAAATTTTTCTTCGAGAACTTCGGCGTAATTAACTTCATTGTAGTTCACTACAAAATCAGCTCCGTAGGATAGTGCAATTTCTTTCTTTGCGTTGCTTCCCACCTTTGCTATAACAAATGCACCTTTAAGTTTACACAGTTGAATGAGCAATGATCCCACTCCTCCCGTTGCCGCATGGATAAGGACAACATCCCCTGCCTGAACACAAGCTGTTCGCTCCATCATATACCAAGCTGTACATCCCTGTGTGGCAAGCGACAAAGCTAAATTTGTAGGAATGTCGTCAATTTCTATAACTGA
The DNA here is from genome assembly GCA_043720875.1 of Crocinitomicaceae bacterium. Lineage (GTDB taxonomy): Bacteria > Bacteroidota > Bacteroidia > Flavobacteriales_D > Crocinitomicaceae > JAYSRU01. The sequence goes on along the minus strand of JAYSRU010000119.1, from coordinate 36,883 downwards.
ATTAATGTCCAAATTAAGGCACTGTGCATAACCTCCAAAACGTGTAAACCCCAAAATTCGTTTACCAATTAAATGCCCGTGGGATTCGTTTTGAACTTTTTTTACCACTCCCACCACTTCATATCCCAATACACAAGGCAATGGAGGCGCTTCTTTGTACATTCCATTGCGTGCCATTACATCCGCATAATTCAATCCAAAAGAACTTACTTCAATCTCAAGTTCATTTTCGTTCAAGGGGGGTAAGCTTAACTCTTTTAAAGCAAAGACTTCTTTTGTGGCGTGATATCGTTCTAAAAAATAGGCTTTCATTCTTCCTCATCGTTAAATTTAGATGCATATTTACTTGCGTTGGAGATTGATTTATCTTTCGGAACAATTGCTTTACCTTCCAGCAAAAATACAATTTCACCTTTCGCCGGAGTTGCTTCAAAATAGCTTACTAATTCTGATAAAGTTCCGCGGTGGAAAGTTTCATAGAACTTAGAAATTTCTCGCACGACACACGCCTTACGATTCGGACCGCAAACTTCCATAAATTGTTGCAAACATTTTAGTATTCTGTGTGGTGATTCATACAAAACAACCGTCCTCTCTTCTTCTGCTAATAAAGCAACCTTTGTTTGACGACCCTTTTTATGTGGTAAGAAGCCTTCAAAAACAAATCGATCACACGCCAATCCACTTCCTACGATCGCTGGAATCAATGCACTAGCGCCAGGTAAACATTCAACAGTTATTCCAGCTTCTATGCATTCTCTAACCAATAAAAAACCAGGATCTGAAATACTTGGTGTACCCGCATCACTCACCAATAGCACAAACTCTTCTTGTTTGATTCGCTCAACTATGGTTGCCACCATTTTATGTTCATTGTGCAAATGATAGGGCAATATGCTTTTTTTGATGTCATAATGTTTTAACAAACTCCCAGTTGTTCTGGTGTCTTCCGCATAAATAAGCGTGGCTTCCTTGAACAAGCGTAATGCCCGCAAGGTAATATCCTCTAAATTACCCAAAGGAGTCGGAACTAATATTAATCTTGCCATTTTATCTCGTTTGAATTACGTAATCCTTTACAATTTTAGTAAGGAACGGTATAGGTTTTTCGGGCAATTTGTCAAACCCTAAAAGTGTTGACATTCTTTCTGCGGTAGCAATTACCATTGCTTTGTTCTGCTCCGTAGGCCTAAGCCTTACCCGCTCAATTGATTTCTTAATTGCCAACATTTCTGTATCCGTAAACTGAGTTAAATTGTTGTACGTAACCTCTGAAGCTTGATTCAAATTATTGACTAAACGTGTCAAACTAACCGTGCTCGAAGTTCGCGAATTAATCACGAGTGTATTCGCCATCATATCTCCCAACCGTTGACTTGTCTCAGAAGTTGAAGAAAAGAATAGAGCGATAAATCCTCCGCTCATCCACAAATCTGGAACTCTAAATAACCAGCGCGTAAAATATTCCTTAAAACCAGCATTTTCTCCGTTTACATGCACCACTCGAATGCCACAAATCATTTTGCCTAAACTTTTTCCGTTCGTAAAATATTCAAAAATAGGAGAATATAATAAAAAAGGAAAAGTGAAAATAAAGAAACTCAGCACGGTAAAAATAGACTCATTCCCTATTTTTGAATTAAAGGTCAATCCAAAAATCATCCCGATAATAATTTCATAAATCACAAGTGCTAGTAAATCAAGTAACGAAGCACCAAGACGTAACATCGGATGGGCCAATTCAAACTCTACTGGTACATGTTGAGACGTTGCAAAATGAATTGTTTTCATAGTGATACGAAAGTACTGAAAATTAAGATTTCATCACCAATTACTCAACAAATGTTTGCTTTCACATAATCATTGCAATTTATTCCATAAAAAAACATTAGAAATCAACGTAATAACTTACATTAGCTAACTATAAAATTGAAACATGATGAAAAAAATTACATTAATTATTGCCCTGTTTTTAGGTTCAACCGCTTGTTTTGGGCAAACAGCCAATCTGGGAGAGCCTAGAGGGTTTATTGAAAGCGACCACAGTTCAGTTACATTTCATGAACTACCCAAGCAAAACAATGCAACTTTGTTAGAAGCGGAGTTAGCTCGAAGAGTTTCGGAAGGAAATAAAGTTGTGAATTTCGGAACTTACATTGAACACAACGTTTCTGTCATTGCACTTGGAAACAAAAAAACTTTGGCCAACGGAGATGTACTTACCCGCTACGGAATTCAAAGTACGAGTGCCGAAAGTATTAATTTGATTTTTAGCGATTTCTTTTTATCCCGTGGCACTACCCTTTATGTCTATAATGACTCAAAAACTCTTTATGTTGGGGCATATACAAGCATCAACAACAATGTGTCCAACACAATTGGAACGGAAATATTAAACGGAGATAAGTGTATTATTGAAGTGTATGAGCCAAAAAATGAGGTTGGACAAAGTAGACTAAATCTTTCACAAGTAATACATGGATATGAACCGATAAACACTACGTGGAAAGCTTTCGAATCTTCAGGAAACTGCGAATACGATGTTAACTGTGCAATTGGAGCAGGTTGGGAAAATCAACGTAATTCAGCAATAATGTTGGTGAGCGGTGGCGGATTTTGTTCTGCAGCGTTGGTGAATAACACTTCTGGAACCTTGATTCCTTACGTGTTGACTGCTGATCATTGCGGACCGGTTGCAACAACATGGATTTTTAGATTTAGATGGGAAGCACCAACGGGTGGAACAGTTTGTGGGATTGCTGGTGTTAGCACGAATGGCCCACAAACTATGAATGTGAACAACTGCGTAGCCCGCGCTTCTTGGGCTCCGTCTGATATGATTTTATGTGAAATGAATTCGTTACCGAATCCAGCTTGGGGCATCTATTACAATGGTTGGGATAACTCTGGCGCTACACCAACTTCGGTTTGTGGAGTGCATCATCCTGCTGGCGACCTTATGAAAATTTCATTTGATAACACGCCTTGTACTTCTGCAGATTGGGGTGGTGGTACTACACCTAACAGTCATTGGTATGTTCCTAGTTGGGACCAAGGTGTAACTGAAGGCGGGTCTTCTGGATCTCCGTTGTTTGATCAAAACCATAGAATTGTTGGACAATTACACGGTGGTGCTTCAGTTTGTGGTGGCTCTAATTTATCAGATTTGTATGGAAAACTATCCGTTTCATGGATTGGTGGTGCAACCAATTCTAGTCGTTTAAGTAACTGGTTAGATCCAGGAACAACAGGTGCTACTTTTATAGATGGAGTTGATCCAAGTGGTCCGGGAGTTGCGCTAGACGGTAGCGTTCAATCACCAGCAGGTGCAACTGGAATTATTTGTGGAACAACAGTTACTCCAACTTTTATTTTATCAAATCCTGGCACAACAGTTCTTACTTCTGCTACAATTACATATGGTTATGATGGTTCGTTAAGCCAAACTTATCCTTGGGTTGGAAGTTTAGCTCAATTTGGAACTACAACTATTACATTACCCGCACAAATTTTATCAAACGGAGCACATACTTTCGGCGCTTTATTAACTCAAATTAATGGTGGTGCAGATCCCGTTGCTACGAATAATGCTGTAAATTCTTCGATGACAATTATTGCCAACGCAAGAGTGTTTGATTTATCACTTACATTGGATTGTTATGGTGATGAAACTACTTGGGAAGCTAAGGACAATGGTGTAGTATTGGCATCAGGTGGGCCTTACACAAATTCATTTACGGCTCCTGCAACAATTACAGACAATTTCTGTGTGAGTGATACTTGTTTCACTTTCACGATTTATGATAGTTTTGGTGACGGATTTACCGGTGATGGTGCTTGTGCCTTCCAAGGCAGCGCAACATTAACCAATGATTTGGGAACAGTTGTTATGACTATTTTGACTTCTGAGGCAGGCATGACAACCTTTAATGGTGATTCTATCGTCAAAACAACTGCGTGTAGTTTTCTTGGTTTAAATGAGCAAACTACATTGAACGGAATATCACTTTATCCTAATCCTACAAAGGATAATTTCACTATCACTTTTGGTGAAATAGAAGGAGATAAAAGCGTAGTAATAATGGATGCAAGTGGCAAAGTTTTACAAACACTTGAAAGTAGCATTACCACGCTAAACGTTCCTTTAAATAAATATGCTAAAGGTATTTATTTTGTACAGATCAAAACTATAAATGGAAATTATATGCAACGTGTAATTAAGGAATAATAAAGACGGTTTCAAAAGCCCCAACTCTTTGTTTTTTCAAAAATTTAACTTCCTCATTAACAAAGGTTAACTCAGGCGTGAAATTTGAGAAATGCCTCAATTTGGAATTTTTGAACCGGTCTTTAATTGACTAATAAATAATCAAAATGTGCAGCGAAACTTATCGCTGCACATTTTTTTGTCCTTACTTTTGAAATTGAGGTTTTCGTTTTTCTCTGTGGAAAGAATGATTACTTTTACATAAATTAATTGCTCTCTTTTTATGTCTACAACAAATCAAATCAAATGTCCTAAATGCGCTACAATAATTGACGTCAATGACATTTTAGCGCAACAATTAGAACAACAAATTCGACAAAAATATCAAGCCGAAGCACTTTCTCAAAGAAAAGAGGTTGAAGCTAAGGAGCAAAAATTGATTGCGGAACAACTTGCTTTTGAAGACAAAAAAAAACATGAAAATGAGTTGTTTCACGAACGACTTGAGGTTAAACTTCGTGAGGAAAAAATTCTTATTGAAGAAAAGGCAAAATTGAAAGCAGCTTCCGAAAATTCACTTGCTATGGAAAGCATGAAGAAGGAACTAAACGAGCAATCCGAAAAAGTAAAACTCTTTGCGGTGGCGCAAGTGGAAATTGAAAAATTGAAACGTGAAAAGGATGAAGCCAAATCAAATGCTGAAGCCGACGCGCAAAAACGACTTACACTTCAATTACAAGAAGAAGCTGAAAAAATCAAAAAATCCACAGCCGAGAGCTTTGAGTTAAAATTTAGAGAACTGGCCAAACAACTCGAAGATCAGAAGAAACTGACAGAAGAAATGTCGCGTAAGCAATCACAAGGCTCTATGCAATTGCAAGGTGAGGTACAAGAACTAGCTATTGAAGAATGGCTTGGAACAAGGTTTCCGTTAGATACAATTGAAGAAATTGGTAAAGGCGCTCGCGGTGGAGATTGTATTCAACGCGTCCATACCAGAAGTCAGCAAAATTGTGGAGCCATTTATTATGAAAGTAAGCGAACAAAAGAATTTCAACCAGCATGGATTGAAAAATTCAAAGCCGATATGCGTGACAAAAACGTAAGCGTTGGGGTTATAGTTACGGAGGCCATGCCGAAAGACATGGAGCGAATGGATCTTCGAGAAGGTATTTGGATTTGCAATTACGAGGATTTCAAAAGTTTAAGCATCATCTTGCGTGAAGGCGTTATCAATTTAAATACAGCGCAATCCTCGCAAGAAAACAAAGGTGATAAAATGGAATTGTTGTATGGCTTTCTCACCAGCAACACGTTTAGAATGCAAGTTGAAGCAATTGTAGAAGGGTTTTCTCAGATGAAAGTAGACTTAGATTCCGAAAAAAGAGCCATGCAACGAATTTGGAAACAACGCGAAAAACAATTAGAAAAAGTAATTGAAAACACCATCGACATGCACGCATCTATACGTGGAATTGCTGGAAATGCTATTCAGGCGGTAAAAGCTTTGGAACTTGAATCGAGTGAGGATATGACTCCGGAAGACTAAATGTAATAGTTCAACCATTTCCCAAAAAATCAAAAGATGATTGAAATCATTCGTGGTTTTAGATTAGTGACCACTTTTTAATTTACCTTTGCATATGCCTTCAAAAATTTATAAACTTATTGTCTTTTTCTTCATCGTTGGAGTATTGTCTTTTAACTTAAGTGGCCAAGGATGTAGTCAATGTAGAATGTTATCTGAGCAAGGATCTGAGCTCGACGCAAATTCATTTGGCAGTAATATAAACATGGGAATTCTTTACCTCATGGCGATGCCTTATATAATCTTGTTGTTCTTGTTTCGCAAGCCCATAATTCGCTTGTTTAGAAAGAAAACTTCAAGTGAAGAAATCTAGCATAGCCAATGCCTAGAATACTAATCGACCTTTATAAGGCTAAAAACATCTACTCTGGATTGGGTCAATTTTCCTATCAATATGCGACTGCACTTCATGCACAAAATAATAATTCTCTTGACGTGACATGCCTTGTCCCAAAAGGTTTTGAAGTTACAAGTCTTACAAATTTCAAGAAAATTAAGGTAAACTTTTTTCATCGCATTTTTCCATTTTTGGCTCCGAAGGTGGGTATTTGGCATAGTCTACATCAATTTCCAGCACATTTTCCGTCACGCAAAACGAAGCAACTTTTAACCGTTCATGATCTTAACTTTCTGTTAGAAAAACGTGCCGACCGTGCTGCGATTTATCTCAAAAGATTACAACGTAATTGTGATCGCGCGACTATTATTGTTGCGATTTCCAATTATACAAAAAGCCAGTTGGAACAACACATCAATTTGAAAGGCAAACAAATTCATGTAATACACAATGGCGTGCAATTGAAACCTTTTGTTGCCGCCACTCCACCCAACTACCTCGATAAGCAGCCTTACTTTTTTTCCATTGGAATCTTTAATGCAAAGAAAAATTTCGAAGTATTGCTTCCCATGATGCTTGAGTTTCCTGAACACAAACTTGTGATTGCTGGCGATCATTCAACCACTTATGGAGATAAAATCAAGGCCCAAATTAAAGAATTAAACCTTGAAGCTAGAATTATTCTTCCAGGTAAAATTTCTGAGGAGGATAAGTTCTATTTGTACAAAAATTGCGAAGCATTTCTCTTTCCATCGCTTGCGGAAGGGTTCGGCATCCCGGTTATAGAGTCTATGAGTTTAGGTAAGCCCACATTTTTAAGCACTGCTACTTGTCTGCCTGAAATCGGTGGCGACCTGTCATTTTATTTCACAAATTTCAAACCAATTGCCATGGCTGAATTTGTAAAAGAAAGGCTTTTAGTTTTTCAAAACGAACAGACATTAAATGCAAGTAAGCTGGTTACTCATAGTGCCAATTTTAATTGGGAGAAATGTATAAAAGCATACATTGAGTTGTATGTCACCTTGGGAAATACTTAATCGCTACAAAGTTAATTAAGCTAAATTTGTAAAATAATGAACCAACAATAGCACAAATGCTATTTTGTGTTTTATTGAATTAGTTCGAAATGGTACATGAGCCTGATATCAATATGTTCTAAATGAAAATGGCTGTCTATTCTTGGAAAGACAAAATCATAGTCATTTGGTAGAAATGTTAATTCTCATGTCCATTTAGAAAAAAAAACTACCTTCGGTAACTTTTTAAATTTTCTAGTTAAAAATGAAATATTTATTTTTATTTTCACTTCTTTTGATTGCTGCAGGATGTCGTAAACACACACCAAAAATGACGACAGAACGCGTTGATAAAAAACAAATACCGGGTATTCAAATATCTCCAAACTTCGATTTTCCTACACCTTTACTAGTATGGAGTTCAGAAGTTCAGCCAAATCCAGAATTAAAACGTCCTGCGGTATTTTATCCTCCACATCAAGACGATGAAACTCTAGGTATGGGGGCTTCAATTTCTGAACATGTGCGCGCTGGAAAACCAGTTTATGTAGTGTTATTTACGAACGGAGAAAGTGCTGCTTTGGGCATTTTAAACGGAAAAGAAAAGTGCGATTACCATAACGTATTTCATGATTTCAAATTAAACCCAGCCACGTTTCGTCATGCTAGAAACAAAGAATTTATTGCAGCATGTAAAGCACTTGGCGTACACCGTATTTACATAGCAAATAACGGATTTGGTTTTAAAGAAAACATGCCTCTTGAACAACTTACTAGACGATTTAGAGAAACGATATTGTATTTCGAAAAGAACTTCCCTGGCTCAGATCATAAACTTATTAATGGTATTTGTGATCATTCACCACAGAATAATAGAAATATTGCGCATGAAGCTGGGACTTTAGCCATAAAGAAATTGTACGAGGAGGGTATTGTTACTTATGTGCGCCTCTATAGAGTTTACACATACTATTCTGCAAAAAAATATAGAGTGGCGGGATGGGTGAAACCAGTTCATTCTATAGATAAGTTGCGTAGACAAAAGGCGTGTGATGAGTATGGATTATTTTATCCAGAAATTGGCCGATATGCTATTGGATATGAGCACAGTGTTTATCCTTTGTTCAATGCAAGTTATAATTCCAATTTTGAATACATCGATTTTCCTGAAACTAACTGCAATTAAAAAATTACCCCTTAGTTCTTTTACTTGCTAATTCTTCTCAATTCTTTGTATTTCACCCAATTACACCAACCTGAAATTTTTGCAATTTTATAGCCTGCTGCACCATCTAAAAAACCCAGTTTGAACAAATACATGCCTAAAAAACGAGCAATTGCACTGAAAAAAGGTTTTAACGGTGAAATTTTTTTACCCCTGCTTAAAAGTTTTTGGGCGGTTAAAATTGCATATTTCTCTGCACGATCACGGTGATCTTTTTCGTCTTTATAAGAATAGTGGTAACAATCAAATTTGAAGTTCTGAACGGATAAGTGCTTGGGAATGAATAACGTTTCATGCACAAACTCTCCCTCCCATTTACATTCATTTTTATTAAATAAACGGGGTTTTACATCCGGATACCAGCCGCCATGTTTTATCCATTTTCCGCAATAATTAGTTAAGCGATTTATCGAATAAACACCCTTGAACCCTTTCGTTTTTTCTACGAGAATCTCTTTTTGTAAATCTTCGCTCAACACCTCATCAGCGTCTAAAGAAAGAATATAATCTGTATGCGACAATTCATTCAAATAGTTCTTAGACGGTGCATAACCTTCCCAAACCCGTTGAATTACTTTTGCTCCAAATTGTTCTGCAATTGCAACCGTGCGATCTGTTGAAAAGGAATCTAAAACGATGATTTCATCCGCAATTGTTTTAACCGCCGATAAGCTACGTGATATATTTTCTTCTTCGTTAAACGTTATAAATACGACCGTCAACAAGTTTTTTGAGTCCTTGTCGGTCATGATTATTTGGTTGTTCTAACGCTTTTAATTACCGCTTGCAATCTTCGTAATTGGAATATCCAAGAAGTATTGCTTGGCGCATCTAAATACCCACTAACGCAAACCACTGTTTTACGAGAAGGATGTAAGAAATGGAATTCCCAAAATGCTCCACCCGTATACGGTTCTTTTCGTTCATCAATAAATTTAAACATTCCACGAATTTCTTTTCCTTCTATTTTGCCCGTATAACTGATGAAATCATACATTTCTGGTGCAACAATTCTAGCATATTGAGTGGCCATGTACATTCCGTCAATTTCATGCGGAACATTATAACGAATCATTGTATCACGCGCCATTAACAGTGATTTCATAGTCATACTACTATCTCCAAGAATTGGGTATTGATAAATTAACACTCCCGATTGCGAAATAATATTAATTCCTCGTTCTCCTTGCGTGTCCATTCCTTTGGCTTCAACTGGAAATTCAATTCTATAAAAATTAGCTCTTGAAGTAACCAACTTCGATCCTTGTGGAACATCTAGTTCGATTCCAAAATTCTTGCTCAACTCTTTATTAATGTCCTTGTTGTTTATCTTAGAGTTTGAATTTTGCAAGCGTTTCCATTCATCATTATCAAAATAAGGAAACACTTCGCTCTTGAAACGTGATACAATGGCGTCTTTAAGTTGCACCAAACTACCAGCCTTAACCTTGATTAAGGTTTGATTTGTAGCAAATTTTTCTAAAGACACCTTTATTAATGCTTTATCTTCTTTAAAGTTCTCATCTATTTCAATAAACAACAAATTACGTAATTGTTTGTTGCCCGTTTCAAATTTTTGCGGCGTCTTATGCAATAATTTGAATGTGCTGACTTCAGGAAAATAAGGTGTAATTAAAGGCGAAATTGTTGTGTCCAACATTTCTATCATTTCTTCCGTCCAAAGGTTATTGTCGCAAACTACAGTAATGTCGCCTACTGGTCCTGTTGTTAAAACTTCTCCATCAATTCGCGTTTGCTCGCATGACGCCAACACGGTTACTAATGCAATTGAGTAAAACAATTTTATTCCTACTAATCGAAACATATTTATAAATTTTAGCGCAATGTAATAAAATTACTTAACCCGAATACTCTGACCTATTGAAAGGCGGTCTGGCTTGACTCCAGGATTTAGTTTAATGAGTTGAGCTTGTGTTAAGCTGTGCTTCCTTGCAATTGCTGCAAGCGTTTCTCCAGATCGAACACTATAAAATTTCTTCTTTGGTTGAACAACTAAAGGTTTTAATGGTTGCTGTTGCGTTCCACCAATAATTTTTAATTCTTGCCCAACGGTTAGTTTGGTTGTTTTCAATGCATTCCATTTCATAATATCAGCAGGAGAAACACCATATAACTTGCCAATAGTATTTAAACTCTCCTTACTTTTCACTTTGTGCATTGTTGAAGTAGCTTCAACTATAGCCGTAGTATCGTTTTCTTCTTCCACTTCTTCTACTACTGATTCTTCAGTAACTCCAAAATCGATCAACTTGATCTTCTGACCAATTTTAACCGTTTCGGACGTAAGTTTATTTATTCTTTTCAATTCGGCTACTGCAACACCGTATTTACGCGAAACCGTATTAAGCGTTTCTCCTTTAACAACCGTATGAAGTAAAGGCTTTGACCCTCCACCATCCGATGGAGTCTTATTTACAACTGGTGTCTTCACAAGTACACCACTCGGTACTTTTAATATTTGACCCACTCTAAAATATGCAGACTTTAACCCATTTATTCTCAACAATTCCTTTTGAGTAATCCCAAATTTCTTAGCTACTTTCGGTGCTGTATCTCCTTTTCTAACTTTATAACTATCAAATTTAGTAGCAGCAGATAATTCCGTCGTGTCTTTTTCTACCACACCGTCTTCCGGGCCTGGATCTGATCCATTTGCCACCTCTTTAGGAGTTGGAGTTGATACTGCAATTTTCAAACGTTGACCATTCGCTACGCGCGCACTTCTTAATTTATTCAATCGCATTACTTCTTTCGTGGTAGTCTTATACTTTCGTGCAATTGTAGTCATCGTTTCACCCTTTTTGACGCGATGAACAATAATTTGACTGGTGACTAAAACATTGCCGTTTACACCCGTTGTGTCGCTAATTATTGGTTTAATTGGGTCTACAAAATGTGAGTAATTTTTATCTTCCAAAGCATACAATGAATCCTCCAACCCTACTAGTTTAGAAATTTGCATCATTGGTCCACTTATACATTCTCTTTCAACTGTTTTAGGAATATATGCAGTTTTATATATTGGATTCAACGCTTTTATTTCCTCCATATCCCAAGAGGTAAGTGAAGAAATTGTATTCATGTGTATGCCTTTATTCAAACACATGGTGTCGAGCTGATAATTATTAACAACAGCATCCGCAGGAATAATATTATGCTCCGCGTGATAGGTCATCAAATAACACATTGAAATAAAATTTGGAACATATCCTTGAGTTTCCCTAGGCAAAAAGGGACGCACTTCCCAATATGTTTTTTTTCCGCCCGATCTTCGTATTGCTTTGTTAACATTTCCAGGACCAGCATTGTAAGCAGCCAAGGCTAAGTTCCAGTCATTATAGATAGAGAATAATTGTTTAAGGTACCTACACGCTGCTTCCGTTGCCTTTTCAGGGTCCATTCTTTCATCAATGTATGAATTTTCTTCTAGCCCGAATGACAATCCCGTTCGATACATAAATTGCCATAAACCCAAAGCACCTGCACCTGATTTTACTTGCGGGCGGAGTCCAGATTCAATAACAGCAAGATACTTCAATTCGATTGGCATATTATTTTTTGCCAACTTTTCTTCAAACATCGGGAAGTATAATTTTGCTCTGCCTAATGCAACACGGCAAAAGCTTCTACGGTTAGCGGCAAAAAAACGAATAGACGATAACGTGATAGCGTTGCAATCTAAATGAAAGGGGGTGAGTTCATTAATTTTACTTAAACGAGCACAATATTCTTCATCCGTAAAATCTGGTATTTCGCCTGGTTCAAAACCTAACGCATCAATAATTGAATCCGTTTTTCCATTTTTCGAAAATTCAGCGTAATGAGCATTTAACGACTCCTCAATTGTTTTTAAATAACGGTCTCCATCTGCTGGAGGGGTGTATGTACCGTTCTGCATTTTAGGCTGAGCAAGAAATGCAAATAAGTTCGCAATTAATAAAACACTAAATAAAATATTTTTCATCCAATCACTTTTTTATGGCTTGTTCTACAATTAATGCAGCATCAAACATTTCTTTTTCTTTCAAGTTCTTCGCCATAATTTGTATCCCAAATGGCAAAGCGTTGTTTGTTTTTCCTAAAGGTATAGAAATTGCAGGGTGACCGGTAAGGTTAGCGTGAACCGTGTAAATGTCTTGTAAATACATTGTAATCGGATCTTTTACTGAATTCAATTCGAATGCCGGACCCGGTGTTGTTGGAGTGAGAATAATATCTGCCTTTTCAAAAATCGCGTTAGTTCGATCCCTCAAAACTCTTCTTACTTGCTGTCCTTTAGAATAGTAAGCGTCATAATACCCGGTAGATAATACAAAAGTGCCAGCCATTATCCTTCGTTTAACTTCCTTCCCAAATCCTTCTGTTCTAGATTTTTTATACGTTTCTTCTACACCAACTGCTTCAGAGCTTCTGTGTCCAAAATGAACCCCATCAAAACGAGATAAGTTCGAAGACGCTTCAGCAGTGGTAAGTACATAATAGGTTGGAACCATATATTGCATATATGGAAAAGAAACCGTGCTAATTTCGTGACCATCCATTTTAAGAGCTTCAAGTACAGCAGAAAAAGCATTCGAAATAATTGGATCTAAACCCTCATTTTCGATGCACTCTTTTAATACTGCTATTTTAAGTTTCTTAGTAGTTATTTCTGGAATATAGTTTCCAACCGCTTTGTGTGAAGCTGTACTATCATATTCATCTCCACCCGCCATTATTTGTGTGAGCAAAGCGGCATCCTGTAAAGAATTTGTAATTGGACCAATTTGATCGAAAGAAGATGCATAAGCTATTAACCCATGTCTACTTATTCTACCATAACTTGGTTTTGTGCCATATGTTCCAGTAAATGATGCAGGTTGACGAATAGAGCCTCCGGTATCGCTTCCTAAAGCTGCGGTACAAAGTCCGCCAGAAACTGCAGCTGCAGAACCACCTGATGAACCTCCGGGCACTAAATTTCGATTAATCGGGTTTTTTACCGGGCCGTAAGCTGAATTTTCATTGCTGCTGCCCATGGCAAATTCATCACAATTGAGACGGCCAATAATAATTGCATCCTCAGCAATTAAGCGCTCTAATGCAGTAGCCGAAAACAATGATTCAAATCCTTCTAAAATTTTGGAAGAAGCTGAAACTTTGTGACCCGCATAACATATATTGTCTTTAATTCCAATGACCATACCAGCAAGTTTTCCTTGGGTGCCATTTGTAATCTTAGCGTCAACACGTTGCGCTTCACTTAAAACTTCTTCTTTAAAAACTTCAAGAAAAGCATTCAGATCAAGGTTTTCATCTATTTGATTCAAAAAATATTGAGCAATAGCATGAACCGAGACTCCGTTTTGAATTGCCTCTTGGGTTTCTTTTAAAGTTGAATACATCAAGATGACTATTTTTCAGTAGTTGTGTCTTCAGTTTTAGGCTCTTCGCCTTTTTGAGCATCTTTAAACTCTTTAACACCCTTTCCTAAGCCTCGCATCAATTCTGGAATTTTTTTCCCTCCGAACAATAACAAGACTACAACAAGTATCACCAACCACTCTTTTCCTCCTAACATAACATTATGACTTTTAAATTCTTTTACAAAAGTACTGATTTCTTTTGAAAAGGCACATATAAACGTGAGTTTTAGCCATTCCAATTGCTGAATTCAAGAAAAACTATTGCGCTTTACTCAGCCTTAAGTACTAATAGTTGGGGATGGGATTAGCCAAAGAATAACGTTAATCTTTCTTAACTATTTTGCAAAAGTGATTCAAAAATGAATTTTCCGGCAACATTTCCTAAGTTTTCATCCGCAGCTCTTTCTGGGTGAGGCATCATTCCGAATACATTTCTTCCTGTATTGCAAATACCTGCGATGTTATTTAGAGAACCATTTGGGTTGCTTTCATTGGTAACTTTCCCGTCTTCAGTTGTGTATCTAAATATTATTTGATTATTCGATTCTAAACGATCAATTGTAGCTTGATCTGCATAAAACCTCCCTTCACCATGAGCGATCGGAATTTTGTAGGTTTTCTTTAAATCAAGTTTTTTGTTGATTGCTGATGCATTATTTGCTGGTGTTAAAAATGTATTCTTACAAATAAATTTTTGGTTGTTGTTGTGTAATAGTGCTCCTTCCAAAAGACCTGCTTCTGTCAAGATTTGAAAACCATTACAAACCCCCAAAACATAGCCCCCTTTGTTTGCATGCGCAATTACACTCGACATGATTGGAGAAAGTTTTGCCAAAGCGCCCGAACGAAGGTAGTCTCCAAACGAAAATCCGCCAGGTAAAACAATAAAATCTGCTCCTTGTAAATCAGTATCCTTATGCCACAATTTAACAACTTCTTGTTTTAATTGTGTCTCTAAGACATATACCATATCATCATCACAATTGGATCCCGGAAAAGTTACAACACCAAATTTCATCTATTATTCTTTTGGTTACAAAAGTACATATTCTTTTTAGTAAAAACTCGCAATTGTAATCGAATATACGCTAAGAATTAAGGAATTCATCGATTGCACAATGAAAAATAATGAATTGTATTATTTTGTAGTTTGTCTAAAATTAAAAAATTAAAAACTTAGCAACAGAAATAGCTAAAATCAGGTAAAAGCCAATTGAAGCCAAGAAATTAATTGATTTTTGTTGAATTGCATACGGCAAGAAAAAGCTGAATGGTATGGCAACATAAGAGAACCATTCATTTTGTCGGTTCAATGCAAAGTTTAAAAAACCTAAGCACAAGGTATAAATTACTAAATACCACATTATCCTGATTAACTTTTTTAAACGAATCGTTGAATTCGCCATTTTTCGTTGAATTGAAACAATACTCATTAAGAACAATAATCCCAATGCAATAGATGATACTTGAAAAATGATTTCTTTCTCGTGAAAATTCGTAAGATTTTTTAGTGGGTTTAACCAAATGTCAATGTTCTTAACATAAAGGAAGCTCGCTCCGTACGTTAACGGTAAACAAAATCCGACGATCAATAAAAGAAATTCTCTGACAACAAAAGGTCTTATTACCCAGGTCATAAGCCAAAGAACAGGAAGAATTGTAGTCAAGGGGGTGTGCAAGGTTGCGCCTACTCCAAAACAAAAACTTGCTTTAAATATGATTGCTTTTCCATCTTCATTTTGATCCAGTTGAAATAGCTGATAAATGCCCAAAATAAACATAAAATGAGCTACAACTATTCCATTCATTTCATAAAAAGAATGGTTAAAAGACATTACTGTAACATAGAGTAGTGCCGGTAAAAAAGTGCTTTTTACAAAAAATCCATTTTTATTAAAGAGTTGATTAATAATAATAGCATTCACTGTGATAAAGGATCCAGTTAATAAGGAACCTAAAAGAGTGTTAATCCCTTCGTATTTACCCCAGATACCCAAATCAATCGTATTAAAAAGCGTGTAATATTGAAACTGGAAGTTAAAAAGCTGAAAAATAGCGATGAATATTGGCAAAAGTGCCAATACAAAAACATTTCCTCCTCCAAATATGCGTAACATGACTACAAATATAGCACAAAGGACAAAGCATCAGGCTGGGAACTCAAATTAAAATATGTAAGTAATTAGATTTTTATTTGCAAAATCCCTTGGATTAATTACTTTTGTTTTAAAATTAATAGTTATGAGTTCTACTCCATTTTTTGAGGCAATCGGTGCCATTTTTCAATTTGGTTTTAAATTCTACGATTGGGTAGGTGATAAATTAAATTATTCTTTCATTTTATTAGGCTTTTTCGGTCTATTTTATTGGTTGAATACGCAACGTAAATTTAATAACGCTGCTGAAAACAATCCTGACACATTAAAGTAATCAACGAAATTATTCATAATAACCCCCTTGCATTTTTGTGAGGGGGTTTTTTTATCACAAAAAAGGTGGTTTGAATATTCAAACCACCTTTTTATTTATGAATTACTATTAATTGATGCCTCCACGACCTCCAACTTTTAGTGGAGTTGTCGCAGCTGGTTTAATTGCCGGCTTGGTTGATACCGTGTCCGTCACCGGCTTTGCTTCTGTTCTTCCAGCAGGACTTATAGCTGGTTTTACGGCAGGCTTAACCACTGGTTGTGCAGGTGTTACGACAGGTTTAACCACTGGTTTTGTGGCTGGGTTCGCTTTTATAGGAGCTTGGGTGTTGTTGATATTTGTGGATTTTCCATTGCCGTTGTTACCATTGCCCCCATTGCCATTGCCTCCAGACGGAGTTTCTGCATGAATCATTCTCGTTTCATTGTCCACTCCATAACCATTATCTGCATGTATTTGTACTGCAGCAGAAGGATTTGAAGCGTCAACGCTAACAGGGAATGTAAAGGTCATAACATTGTTGCTAAGTGTTGGACTAAAGTTCGTAATGGTTGTGCCATTAACCTTGATTTCAACCTGATTTATATTTGTGATATTTTCAACATAACCTACAACAATAAATACTCCTGCAGGAACAAATGTAGGGTTACTACTTGGGGCAGTGTAAATAATTACAGGTTTCCCCAATGGTATTACAGGCAAACTGTAGTTTATTATTCTCGAATCACTTGCATTACCTGCACTATTTGCAACAGTTACAACAACAGCGTTGCCTCCAAGTTGCAAGGTAGCATTAAACCCAATTTCATTGGTGGCTGCGTTAAAATTAAAGTTCGTTGGGTTTCCATTTACAGTAACCGAAACTTGTGATTGTGAAGTAATTTGGGTTGTAGTTGCCGTTATAAAGCTTGTTTCAACCGTTGTTGCTGAATTAGCTTGTGTCGGAGATGTAATGTTAACAGTTGGTGCAATTACCTGAACAACGTTCTCACGTGTAAATGTAATAGACTGTGTTACTGTTCCACAAGCGTTCATTAGAACCACTACAAAAGTATTAACTCCTACTGCGATTCCATAATTCAAAGTGATCATGTGGGTTGCTTCATTGTAAACAAAGTTTACTGGCCTACCGTTTAACGTAGCCGATACTTGTAACCCTTCATATGTGCCACCAATGTTGCCAGTTATTGATACACTTGTTGTAGTCGTTATACCTGCTTCGGGTATAGATCCTAGTGTTAATGTTGGGGGAACACAAGCACGATACAATATTACAACCGCATTAGAAACTGAGCCACAAGCATTGCTTGCTTGCAAATTGACATTATTGTCTCCGTTGTTAAGGCCTAAAGTCGCTGTTATTATTCCTGTAGCCACATCATAATTGAAAGGCACAACAGCGTTGTTCATGGTTAACGTAGCTTGACTGCTACTTGCCAAATTCGCAACAACTGCTTTGTAGTTATACGTTCCCGTTTCAACTGTTATATTTTCTAGTGGTGTTATGCGTTGAATTGTTGGACTAAAACATGGTACTACAACTTTACGATAAGTCACTTTAACATTGCTTTTAACCGTTTTACAATCGTTTGTGGCAGTCAATTCTATAATGTTTTGTCCTTCAGCCAACGTAACATTAAAATTAACAGCTCCCGTTGCTGGGTTGAAATTTATGCCGTTTGTAAGCACCGCACCATTCAAGGTAACTTGAAGTTGACTTGCTCCAGTTAAATTAAGTACTTGAGCTATTACAGGAAGTTCACTCTCCAACACTTCTCCAAGTGTTGCTACTGGGCTAATGATGGCAACTGTTGGAAAAGCACACGGTACTACTTGCGCTTGATACGTAATAGAAGTGTTGGCAGAAACTGTACCCGCAGCGTTAGTTCCAGTTACAATAAACGTGTTGTTTCCTAATATTAGGTTCGTGTTGATACTAACTTCTTTCGTTGCTGGATTGTAGCTAAAATCTGCTTGATTCAACTGTTGACCATCTTTACTGAAAGTAATTTGTAGCTTATTATCCACATTCAAGACTTTCGCTCTCACCAAATAACCAGGCATTAATACAGTTGTGCCACTAATTGCTGGAGTTATGAAAACGACAGTTGGAGGAACAATAACAACAACTGGCTTGTAGATAATTGTTGTATTGTCTGTTGCCGTTCCGCCATTATTGGTTGCAGTAATAACAACTAAGTTACTGCCTTGTACAAGATTTGCACTAAAGCTTACGATATGGGTAGTGGCATTAAAGGTAAAGTTTGTAAAAGGCGCACCATTTAATGTTACAGAAATCTCATTGCTCGATGCAACGTTTAAAACTACTGCTTGGACATCTGAGGTTGCAGTACTAACCAATAGCGGACTAGTCGCAGGATTAATAATGTTCACCGTAGGGGCCAGGGTTTGAACCGGTTGATGGTAAATAATAGTCGTACTCTCAACATCCTGACCTGATGCATTTGTTGCTGTAATTTCAAAGATGTTTGCACCTTGTACCAATCCTGAACTGAAATTCATCATTTCTGAAGATAAAACATAAGTAAAATTTGTTGTTGCAACTCCATTAATTTTTAGCACAATATTCGATGCTCCAGCAACATAACTTACGCGTGCTGTTAAGTTGTAGTTTTGTGTGTATGAGTCAGCTGGGTTAACTGCCGGTACAATAAAACTAACAATAGGGGGATTGATTGGTGCATTTGGCTTACGATATATAATCGAAATAGTCTCAGAATCTACACCTACCAAATTTGTTCCGGTTGTAACAATTACGTTCACGCCCTCAATTAACACCAAAGGAATTGAGAAAGTATGATTTACAAGATTGTACGTGAAGTTGGTAACATTACTTCCATTTACGTTAACATTTGCTTGGCTTTGTAGCGTAAGGTTCGATATTGTACCCGATACAGTAAAATTAGGATTCTCTACCGTTATTGGACTACTAGCCGGAGCAAGATAAGTTACAACTGGCGGTTGTGCCACTTGGGAGGGTTGGTAGATTATCGTAGTTGTTTTGATATCTGTACCGTCCGCATTTGTTCCTTTCACAGTAATTATATTAGCCCCAACGATCAAATTAAGTTGAGCAATAACACCATTAGTCGCAGCAGTAAAGGTAAATCCAGAAACAACTGCACCGTTAAGTGTAACCACTACTTGGTTGCTCGCGGCAACATTCAGAACTGTAGCAGCCAATGTATAGTTGCTATTATTTACTGATACTGGAGAAGTTGACGGATTAGTAATTGTTACTATAGGAGGTTTCGGTGCAGGTCGCGTATAAATAATTACGGTACTAGCAGTAGCTAATCCTGCATTATTCGTAGCAATAATTTCAAAAATATTTTGTCCTGGGTTTAAATTAACCGTTGTTGCTAAAACATGTGTGGTTACATTATACGTAAAGTTTGTAGAAACTTGACCGTTTTGTTTGAACGTTATGTTTTGAGCACTTGCAACATTAAATACGTTGGCAGTAATGGCATGTGTTGCCAATGCGGTAGTATAAGGATTCAAACTTGGGTCAGTAAATACAACTACTGGTTTTACAAGTTGTTCTGTTGGACGATAAATTATTGTTGCAGATTCACTATCTGATCCCGCAACATTTGAAGCACTTATAACAACAACGTTTGAGCCTAAGTTAAGGTTAAAATTGCTTGTAACTTGACTTGTACTAGGATTCCAATTAAACGGAACAACTACCCCATTCAATTGCAAGGTTATTTCGCTTTGATTGTTTACGTTAAATACATTAGCAGTAAAATTGAATGCAGAATTATTAACCGTTGCGGGACTTATTGCGGGATTAGTGATGTCAACACGTGGAGGAGCAATTTGTTGTACTTGGTTATAAATTACAATCGTACTCTCTTGATCGGTTCCATTTGCATTCGAAGCAACAATATCGAAAACATTTTGACCTAACACTAAGTAGACATTGCTCTCAAGTTTACCTGTAACCGAATTAAAGGCATACGATGAAATATAATTACCGTTTTGCTTAAACACTATATTTTGACGATCAGAAACATTCAAGACATCTGCTCTAATAATAAAGTCGGGATTTGAAACAGTTGTTCCAGATTGTGACGGATTGGTGAAGTTAACGATAGGCAGATTGATCGCATTTGTTGTAATCGGGTCGATTGGTTTAACAATCTCTGGATCTGTATGTGTTCTTGTTTTAAAATACCATCTCAAGTAGGCGCTCGTATAATGATACATGTCGTTTTTCTTGTCACCAGATCCAGCAGCGAAACCATCAAAGTCATCAGCCATGGTAAATGTTGTCTTGTGTTCTAATCCAAAATAAAGTCTCTTCGATACTTGACGTCCGATTCCGAAGCCTAAACTTGGTGCAAATGCAGTTTTATACGCGCTTGATCCATTCAAATTCGTTTCATACGAGCCATCAACCAATCCAGTTACGGACGCTTTATCAATGGTTACCAATTGATTATAAGCATAAAGCTCTTCCGTACCAAGGTTAGATTTTGTAAGATTACCGGTTGTCTTATAAAAAGAAACACCTGCTCCACCAAAAATAAATAAATCCCAGCCTGTACGTTCTCTAAAACGGTTAGCATGAATTACCAATTCCAATGCTCCTCGGTATAAGTTTGATTTAAAGTTTAATACTCCAAGGCCCATAGAATCCGCATATGGTTTGTATAATGCATTGCCACTCAAATCACTCGTGGCACTATGGTTTTGACCATAGTAGTTACCCGTTAAAAAGCGCCCACGTAAGTCAAAACTTAACGCTGTTCCATAATTATAGTTGAATGATTTTCCGAGAATCAAGCCCCAACCATAGTCTGTTTTATTTTTAACATCAGTAGTGTGCCAAGCCGCGCCTACATTCACTCCAAAAAACCATTTTGAATGGTTGTAATCGAGTTTTCTTTGAGCGTTTGCGTTAAATGCAAAAAGTAAAGACACTAAAATTGTAAATATTCGTTTCATGATAAGTAGTTTAATATTTTTTGATCGAAGCCGATAACTGTGCCAAAAATCCTAATAATTGCTTAGATGACAGTACATTTGTCTTAAAAAGATGAAAAATTCATTTACTAATTGTGATAAATAACGCTACATTTACCATAAAATAAGGAAAGTAAGGAAATGAGAATTGCTATTGTTAATCTTCTGTTAACGTTGTTTTATGGTATAACGAATCCTTTTTTGGGTCAAGAATCATATAATACATGTGCTGCCGCAAAAGAAATATGCCCCAATCAAATTGTATCTCTCAACAATATTGATGCTAACTCGACTGTTTGTGGCGGATGTGAAGATGATATTGTATCTTGTTTTACCCATACGAATAGTATTTGGTTGAAATTTACTACAAACGCAGTTGGAGGAAATGTTAGCTTAAGTTTTAGTAACTTAATTTTTCAGATGAATCCAAGTCAAGGCACACAACTTCAAGTAGAGGTATTGAGTGTAGGTTTACCGTGCAACAGCGCATCTTACGCACAAGTGCCTGGCACCTGTGTTACAAATGCAACGGGAAATTTTGTGGTAAACTGCATCGGATTACTCCCAAACACAGTTTACTTTTTTGTAGTAAACGGTAATAAAAATGGACAAGTTCAAGCAGCAGAATGTGCTTTTGATTTAACTATTTCTGGTGTGGGTTTCGACAGGCCGGCCCCGAGCTCAACCATAACATACGCGCCTGCATTTATTTGTAAATATGACTTGGTTACTTTTACAGCGAATTTGGTGAATTGCCCCAACAACAGCTACTATAAATGGTATGTAAACGGAACACTTGTTGCCAACACATCTGTTCCCACTTTTCAAAGCAATACGTTGACTAACGGTGACAATGTTGTAGTCGTTTCCGACTGCTATACGTTGTGCACAGAAGTAGTTACAAGCTCCAATACTCCATTAACAATTCTTGAATTTCCATTAACTGCTGGACCTGATTATAGCATAAAACCAGGAGAATCTGTGATTCTATTGGGAGCGACTACTGCGCTAACTTATTCGTGGGGGCCAAGTTTTGGTTTAGTAAATCCTGACAGTTTACAGCCAATCGCCAATCCTACACAAACAACAACTTACACGTTAACCGCAACTGATGGAGTGTGCACCTTATCTGAAGATGTTACAGTATTTGTGAATAGCGGATTAATTATCCCCAACTTATTTACTCCAAATGGGGACGGAAATAACGATACGTGGGAAATAATAAATATTTCGGATTATCCGGATAATGATTTAACTATTTATGACCGTTGGGGTCAATTGGTGTACGAAGCAATCGGATACAACTTCGCGAAAGCGTGGGATGGAACACGCAAAAACAAACCACTCCCAGAAGGCGTTTACTTTTATAAGTTAAACCTTAATTCAGGAAAGGCTAGCGACGCATCGACTGGTTATATTACAATCGTTCGTTAAATGAATAATATGACCGTTGAAAAAGCCCCAACTCTTCGTTATATCAAAAATTTCGTTTCCTCATTAACAATGGTTAACTCAGTCCTGAAATTTCAGAAATGCCCCGATTCGGAATTTTTGAACCGGTCTTATAAATTATACCTTTTGATTTGTTTTGTTAGTTGTTTTAGCCAAAATGGTAAGACCCAACAAACCATTCAGCTTACCCAATGGAGTATTCATCAATTGGCATTAAACCCTGCAATGTCCGGAATTAAACCATGTCCGGAAGTTAAAATGATTTATAGAAATCAATATGCCGGATTAGATGGAGCGCCAAATTCAGGATTAGCCACGTTCTCATTTCCTATCGATCGTAAACGGATGGAATTTTTTCAACCACGTCATGGACTAAGCTTCAAATATGAATACGACAAAATTGGTCCTTTTCTCAGCAATCGATTCAACCTAGGGTACGCAATGCACATCAATTTCACGGTCGATAGAAGAATTTCATTTGGTGTTTATGGGGGATTAAGGCAATTTTCATTTAACCGAGACAATGTCACAACCATAAATCCAGACCCAGCAGTGGCTGTGTATACTAACAGCGTACTTGCACCAGACTTCACCATTGGATCTTGGTGGAACGATAAAAAATATTACATCGGAGTTACCTTACAGAACTTATCTGGAAACAAATGGCAAGATGTTGGAACTCAAAGTAAATACCGCTTTTTCCCGACACTAAATGCGGGCTACAAACTAATAGTCAACGAAAAATGGAGCCTTTTACCAGCAGGATTAATAAAGTTTTCTAACAAAGCTCCTATCGCTTTAGACTTGCAAACCATGGCTGACTTTAAAAATGTATTTGCCATCGGATTAGGCTATAGAAATAATGAAGGAATTCATGCCATGATGAACATAAAAGTATTTAAACGTTTGAGTATATCTTATGCCGTAGATTTTATCACTTCCAAGTTAAGAGGAACCAATCAAACGCATGAGATCTCGTTTAGTTATAGCGGTTGTGTGGATAGAAGACGAACAGCAACTGCCTGTCCGTTGTTTGAATAAATCGTTTCGATCCAACAGCATTGCATAGGACTAAGAACAAAAGATTATCTTTGCACCAAATTATACAATCACATGAGCATTCACGACCTATCGGATCAAGAAATCCAACGTAGAGAAACCCTTACTAAACTGCGCGATCTTGGAATCGAACCCTATCCTGCAGCACTTTATCCAGTTAATGCCTTGGCAGAAGACTTGAAGGCAAAAGTTGAAGAAGGTAAAGAAGTGGTAATTGCTGGTAGATTAATGAGTCAACGGGTAATGGGGAAAGCCTCATTTGCTGAGATTCAAGATAGTTCGGGTAGAATTCAGGTGTATTTTAACCGTGACGAAATTTGTCCAGGTGAAGACAAAACACTTTACAATGAAGTATTCAAGAAATTACTCGATTTAGGCGATTTTATTGGAATTAAAGGTCATGTTTTTATTACGCAAGTGGGGGAAACATCTGTTCACGTGAAAGAGTTTGTGTTATTAAGCAAGGCGCTAAAACCTTTGCCTGTAACAAAAACAGATGATGAAGGAAATATACACGATGCATTTACGGATCCTGAGATGCGCTACCGCCAACGCTATGTTGATTTGGTTGTGAATCCGCATGTTAAAGAAACCTTTATAAGGCGTTCGAAAGCAATAAATGCTATGCGTAACTTTTTCAACGAAAAAGGCTACATGGAGGTTGAAACGCCAATTTTACAACCCATTGCTGGCGGGGCAAGTGCGCGACCATTTGCGACACACCATAATGCTCTTGATATGCCATTGTATATGCGCGTAGCGAATGAATTATATCTAAAACGTTTAATTGTTGGCGGATTTGATGGTGTATATGAATTTGCCAAAGACTTCAGAAATGAAGGTATGGATCGTACGCATAATCCTGAGTTTACAGTTATGGAAATCTACGTGGCATACAAAGATTACAACTGGATGATGGATTTTACAGAAAAAATGATTGAAAATGTGGCTCAAGAAGTATGTGGATCAACAGAAGTTACAGTTGGAGTAAATAAAATTTCGCTAAAAGCGCCATTCAAGCGCATTACCATGCGTGATTCTATTTTAGAATTCACACAATTTGATATCAACGGAAAATCAGTAGAAGAATTGAAAACTGCCTGTCGTTCAATGGGAATTCCAGTTAACGAAACAATGGGCAAAGGGAAATTAATCGATGAAATTTTCGGTGAAAAATGTGAAGGAAATTACATTCAGCCTACATTCATAACAGATTATCCAATCGAAATGTCTCCCTTGTGCAAACGTCATCGAGACAATCCAGAATTGACAGAGCGGTTTGAATTAATGGTAAACGGTAAAGAAATTGCCAATGCATATTCTGAGTTAAATGACCCCATCGATCAACGCGAACGCTTCGAAGAACAAATGAAACTAAGTGAAAAAGGAGATGATGAGGCCATGTATATTGACCAAGATTTTTTACGAGCCTTAGAATACGGAATGCCACCAACCTCAGGAATGGGAATTGGAATTGACCGTTTGGTAATGTTGTTGACCAACAATTCAAGCATTCAAGAAGTCTTGTTTTTCCCCCAAATGCGCCCAGAAGTTATGACTGTAAAAGTTGAACTTTCCGAAAACGAAAAATTAATTTTCGACATCATGCAAACTCAAAAAAGCATGAACATGGAAGTGCTAAAATCTAAAGTAAATTTAAGCAACAAGGCTTGGGATTTAGGAATCAAAGGATTAACAAAACAAAATCTATTAAAAGTTAGCAAAGTAGAAGACGTTCTAATTGTTGACTTAGTTTAATACTATTTGTGATTAATAAAGGGGTTGCGAATAGTTACAGCCCCTTTTTGTTTTTTACATAATTCAGCACTGCATCTTTAGACGTAAACCAATTACGTCCTTCTTTATATGCGTCTATTTTTCCCGTTCTTGCAAGCAGGCTTACATATTCTTGACCGTAAGCTACGGCATCATCCTGAACAATTTTAGAAATTTCTTGGTAATTATTGTCTGAGGAAGAAGTGGCATTTAAGTATAAGTTTAGGGTGCGTTCTAGCGCTTGAACGATTAGCAGTATTAGTTTTTCATAATTGCCGTTGTTTGCATTATTTAACGCGTCATAATATTTTTTTCGGTCCGTTTTTAAAATGATGGCTGGCGGAAAACCTGCCCGCATGAGAATTATATTCATTGCCAAACGAACGGTTCTTCCGTTTCCATCAAAAAATGGGTGGATCCATACAAAACGGTGATGAAAGATACTTGCGAGCACGACTGGGTGCAATTTGAATGGATTTTCACTTACAAATGCTATCAAATCATCGAAAAGATCGGATACCTTATTCGCGTTGGGTGGAATAAAATTAGCACCGTTAATACGAACACCACCATTTCTTAATCTTCCTGCGAAATCCTCTTCGAGATTATTCATCACATAGCTATGTAAATCCAAAATTTCTAGCGCACGAATAGATGCCTTAGTTTGCACCAATTTTTCTAAATGAATGATCGCTTTGTTATGGTTAAACGTTTCAAAATGCTCTCTCAAACTTTTCCCTCTTACGGTTATTCCTTCTTGTAGCACCATCTGTGTTTCACGCAATGTCAAAGTATTTCCTTCTATACTGTTGGAATTATAGGTCCATTCAATAGAAAGATTTTCTTTGATTTTTTCTAAGGCGTAGGCAGAAAAAGGACGCAACTTTTGAAGCTCCAATCTTTTGGCATCCAAGCGCTCTAAGCTTTCTGAAAAACCATTCAATTCCAAATTTTCTAAATTCCACATACACAAATATACTCATTTACATCGGATAAACACAAAATATTCCTCATCCGATATTATTTGATTCAAACAAGCTCCAAAAAACTAATTTCATTCGCAATAATTCTCGCGCAAAATATCCTGTACTCAAACCAATTAATTCTCTACCTTTAACAAAAAATATAATCATTATGATCGCATTCATCATTCTTGGAACACTCATCTTTATCGGTGGTATTTTCCTAAAAAACCTCAATGTTGAGTTTTCTAAATTTTCGCCAATTGTTAAATTGGTTGGTCTTGGTGTAGCTTTTATTGCGATATTCTTCGGCTTGTTTAAACAAGTTGATTCTGGAACCGTAGGAGTAAAAACACTTTTTGGAAAAGTGCAAAACGATATTTTACCTTCGGGCCTAAACTTTGTAAACCCTTTGGTTGAAGTTGTTCTGTTTAATGTCCAAACGCAAAACTATACGATGTCGGCCATCTCTAATGAAGGGAATGTGTCAGGAGACGATGCAATTAGAGTGCTCTCCGCCGATGGATTGGAAGTAATTATAGACCTTACCGTACTGTATCGGATTCAAGCAACTTCTGCTCCTCAAATTTTGAGAACAATTGGGGTTGATTATACCGATAAAATTGTGCGACCGGTAAGCAGAACACGAATTAGAGATAAAGCAGTTGATTATGATGCAATATCTTTGTATTCAACAAAACGCAATGAATTTAAAGATCGAATTTTCAAGGATATTGACAAAGATTTTAAGCGACGTGGATTAATTTTGGAAGATATTCTCATCCGAAATATCAATTTACCGCAATCCGTTAAACTAACGATAGAATCTAAAATTAACGCGGAACAGGACGCCAAAAAAATGCTTTTCGTTCTACAAAAAGAACAACAGGAGGCTGAACGAAAAAGAGTTGAGGCACAAGGAATAGCAGATTATCAGCGCATTATTGCAACCGGTTTAACGGATAAACAATTGCAATACGAGCAGATTAAAGCGCAAAAAGAATTGGCAAATTCCAACAATGCTAAAATCATTTTTATGAACGGGAAGACGTCTGCTAACATTATGATCGGAGATAAATAACTAAACTTTTTAGAATGAAACTTTTTGTAAGCCTACTCATTTCATTGCTTTCACTGCCCCTATCTGCTCAAAACTTATGGCCGGGAACCTGGACAGGAACAATGGAGGCGGGTGCTCAAAAAATAGACCTGGTTTTACATTTGTCAATTTTAGACGATTTGAGTTATTTCGCAACATGGGATGTTCCAGCTCAAGGTGCAAAAGGTATCACGTGCAAAAATGTAAAAATTGATAACCTGTCCCTTTCAATGGAATTTGAATCAATTCCTGTAGTTTTTAAGGGAACATATAATCCCGAAAAGGATTTATTAGAAGGATTTTGGACGCAATCAGGTCAAAAGTTTGCGTTAAATTTAAAACAACTGCCAATCGGCGAACATACCAAAGAAAAGGTTTTCAAACAAACTCCGCAAGCGCCTTTTCGTTATACTAGCGAAGAAATAGTGTATGCTGGATCAAAAACAGGTTTGAATTATGGCGCAACTTTTACGTATCCTAAAAAAGGAAAGTCATTTAAGACTGTTATTCTTGTTACTGGGAGTGGACAACAAGATCGAAACGAATCCATTCTTGGACACCAGCCATTTAACGTAATAGCCGATTACTTTGCAAAAAATGGAATTGCTGTTTTACGTATAGATGATCGAGGTATTGGCAAAAGTACAGGGGATTTTAGTGCTTCAACCAGTTTGGATTTTGCAAACGACGTTGAGGAACATATTCGTTACCTCAAAACTCGAAAAGAAGTGAACCCAAAATTGATTGGATTGTGCGGACATAGTGAAGGCGGGATGATTGCGCCAATCGTGGCCAGCAGGAACACAAGTGACGTTGCATTTATAATTTCATTGGCCGGTCCAGCAGAACCCATTCTTGATTTGATGGTAGATCAAAATAAAAGCATTTTATTGTCTCAAGGCGTGCCGGAAGGGATGGTTACTTCTTACCTTGAATTGTATAGGGGAATGGTGCTTAGCATCTGCAAATCTACTGATTCTGTTGCTATGCAAAAAGAAACAAAATTGTTGCTAGAATACTGGAAAGTTAAGAATACTCCCTCTGCAATTGAAAATTTGACTGGTATTACTGATCAGGCCAGCGAAGAAGAATTTTTAAAGATATTTAGAAAACAAATTAGCGCACCATGGTTTAAGTTTTTCATCACCTACAATCCAGAAAAAGCAATCGCTGGAACGAATTGTCCTATCCTTGCCATGAATGGTGAAAAAGACATACAAGTAGGATCGAAAAATAACTTAGCTGCTTGGAAAAGAATCACGGCTGGAAAATCCTCAGCAGTACAAATTATTGAATTTAAAGGATTAAATCATTTATTTCAAAAATGCACCACTTGTGTTCTTCAGGAGTATGGCACATTGGAAACAACCCTTGAACCTGAAGTTTTGAAAGCAATGGTGAAATTTATCAAGAAACGAAAGTGATTTTAATTTGAATTTTTACCTATAAAAATTCATATCTGTAACATACTTCAAAACTGTTTCGGTCAATAAATATCTTACATCCTTGCGCTCTTTAATCGATTGACGAATAAAACTTGCTGATACTTTCATGACGGGTGCGTCTTCACAAATAATTACATTAGGGTGATTTGAAAATTCGTTTTCAGGATGATATTTCATGTTCTGAATTTCCTCTTCTTCTTGAATCGTCAATACACGCGGGTAAACATAGAATTTGTGATTTTTGAGAATCGTTTCGTGATTGAACCATTTGTGCAAGGTTCTCAAATTATCTTCTCCCATTATTAATGAAAATTCAATAGTTGAGTGCTTGTCGCTTAAATACGCTAATGTTGTTGCGGTATAACTTGGTTTTTCCAATTTAAACTCAATGTCGCTTGCGCGTAAATTTGGATTGTCTTCCACAGCTTGTTGAACGATTGCCAAACGGTGGTAATCTGGCAATAAAGT
Organism: Crocinitomicaceae bacterium; assembly: GCA_043720875.1. GTDB lineage: Bacteria > Bacteroidota > Bacteroidia > Flavobacteriales_D > Crocinitomicaceae > JAYSRU01. Next base: position 7,395 of record JAYSRU010000119.1, on the reverse strand, counting down.
AGACTTTTGTTTTAAGGGATTGTGTGGCGACACAACTAACCACACCTGATCCATTTCGGTATGTTCTGCCATATAATTAGCAATCACCAAATGCCCAACGTGAATAGGGTTAAATGTACCAAAATAGAGTCCTACTTTCATTGCCGTTACGTTTATTTTGTGGCTAAAAGAAATTTACTAACGACCTCAACTGTTTGTTTACAGGCGGCTTCTAAATCTTCATTGAATATGATTACGTCAAATAATTCTGCGCTTTCCATTTCTTTTTGAGCCTTTCCTAAACGCATTATTATTTTATCTTCTGGTTCTGTATTACGCAGGCGCAAACGAATACCAAGCTCTTCCATGCTTGGTGGTTTCACGAATATGGCAAGGGCTTTATCCCCAAAATGATTTTTTAAATTGAGTCCGCCAACGACATCTAGGTCAAACAATACGTGTTTTCCAGTTGCCCAAATTCTATCTATTTCGCTTGTTAATGTACCATAAAAATTATCCGGATACACCTCTTCCCACTCAATAAATGCGCCTTCTTCAATTTTTGATTTGAAGCCGTCGATTCCTAAAAAATAATAATCTTTTCCATTTACTTCTTGACCTCTAACCGCTCTACTACAGGCCGAAACAGAGAATGCAAGAGGTAAATTGTGTTCTAATAAATGTTTAACAATGGTGGTTTTTCCAGCACCAGATGGCGCTGAAAAAATGATGCATTTACCTTCAAAAACGTTATCACTCATAGCTTTTCTTTGATTTTGATTGTACTTCGTTTATTAAAGCGTATTCAAAATTTGTTCTTTAATGCGCTCCAAATAATCTTTCATTAGCACCACTTTTTTCTGCATTTCTACGTGATAACTTTTTGAGCCCAAGGTATTAATTTCTCTTCCAATTTCTTGTGTGATAAATCCTAATTTCTTTCCAGAAGTTTCGCTTTTCATGGTATCCATGAAGTAATCCAAGTGATTACCTAAGCGCATTTTTTCTTCGGAAATATCCATTTTTTCAACCCAAAATATCAATTCTTGCTCCAATCGATTTTGATCAATTGGTACGTTAGCCAAATCCGCAAATGCCTTTTCCATACGTTCTCTCACACGTGTAATACGCTCGTTTTCGTATTGAGGAACTTCTAACAATAGGCTTCTAATTGCCTCAATGCACAAGGTGAATTCTTTTTCCAATTCTACCCCTTCTTTGGCTCTAAATCCTTGAAAATCTACAATGGCCAATGCAACCAATTTATTCACGAACTCAATCTCTGCTACCTCTACCGCAACTTTTTCGCTAGTGTAGATTTCTGGCATTCTTAAAATGATCGACAAATAGTCGTCCGGTTCTTGTTGTAAACTCATCGCCAACGCTTTTAGATCGTTGTAATACGTGCGTGCCAATTCTTTATTTATGATGCCAGAGCCAGTTTCTACGCCGCCTTCCACATTAATTTGAACATCGATTTTACCGCGTTCTAGAGTGTCGCCCAAGACCTTGCGTAAATTCATTTCTTCTTGACGATATGCACTTGGCATACGTACGCTTAAGTCTAAGCCCTTGCTATTTAAAGCACGAATTTCTACGTTTATTTTTTTTCCGTTGTATGTTTCGCTTGCTTTACCAAAGCCTGTCATTGAATGAATCATCGTAAATATGTAGTTTGTTTGTAATTAATTTTCTGCCATTGCTTTGTCAAGCGCTGCATTAAATATTGTTGCTGCTTCCAATAAAATCTCTTTCGTGTGGGCTTGTGAAATAAATCCTACTTCGTATCCACTTGGCCCCATATAAAATCCGTTTTCCAACAAATGATTGTACAGCTTTCTAAAGCCATTCATGTCTGGATTTATTTCATCTGCACTATGAATTGCATGTTTTGTAGAAAAAGATAACCAAAAGATGGATCCGATACTAAAGACCTCAAATGCATATCCCTTTTGTTTAGCGTGCTCATTTAATAATCCAACAAAATAAAGCGTGCGTTCACGTTGGTCTTCGTAAAACCCTGGTTTCAAAAGCTCGGTAAGTTGGGCTATTCCAGCACTCATTGCCACGGGATTTCCAGACAAAGTTCCGGCCTGATAAACAGGACCTTCTGGAGCAACGCATGCCATGATTTCTTTAGTCCCCCCGTACGCTCCAACAGGCAGTCCTCCGCCAATTATTTTTCCATAAGAAACTAAATCTGGTTTAATTCCATAGTGTTCTGCTGCTCCACCGAATGCAACTCTAAATCCTGAAATTACTTCGTCAAAAAAGAGAACTACACCATACTCAGAGCACAATTCGCGTAGTTTAAGCAAGAATGATTTTTCTTGTAAAAGCAGTCCATTGTTTGCCGGAATAGGTTCGATTATGGCAACCGCTAAATCGTCAGCGTGCGTTAAAAACGCTTCTTCTAAGGCCGCAATATCGTTCAAATTTATTACAATCGTTTCTGCCGCAACTGCCGCTGGTACGCCCGCACTATCAGACTGCCCAACTGTAACAAGGCCACTTCCTGCTTTTACTAACAACGCGTCAACGTGGCCATGATAACAACCTGCAAATTTTAATATTTTATTTTTTCCTGTAAACCCGCGTGCAACACGAATTCCGCTCATTACGGCCTCCGTTCCCGAACTAACAAATCGGATTTTTTCTAGGTTCTTATTGTTGTCTAAAATTAAACTTGCCAATTCATTTTCCAAACGTGTGGGTGCTCCAAAACTTGAGCCATTGGCCATGGTTTCTACCACCTTATTATAAACACTTGGGTGATTGTGACCTAAAATTAATGGTCCCCAAGAACAACAAAAATCTATAAATTTATTATCATCCTCATCCCACAAATAACAACCGTCACCTTTTTTGATAAATAACGGCGAACCATCCACAGATTTGAATGCGCGAACAGGCGAATTAACTCCTCCGGGGAATAAAGTTTTGGCTTTTGTAAATAAATCGATAGAAGTATCTCTTTTCATCTCTTGTAAATTGACTGTTTTGTTTAACTTTACTTATCTTTGAGCGGTGACAAATGTGCACCAATAAAATAAGATATAATCAACAAAATTAGTCGTTTTAATGTTTTCAGAGCTAAACTTTCAAAATACTTTATCATTTGCCCAAGAAATGGACGCTAAAGATCCATTGGCACACTTTAGAAATGAGTTTTATATTCCAGATTTTCACACAAACACCGTGCGCTATTTTACTGGTAACTCCTTGGGTTTACAGCCAAAACGTGTTGAAAAATTTCTTTTAGAAGAGCTTGGAGCGTGGAGAAAATTCGGTGTTGAAGGTCATTTTGAAGCCAAACGCCCATGGTACAGTTACCACGAGTTTTTGACTCCTTTAGCCGCAAAAATTGTTGGAGCGAAGGACATTGAAGTGGTGATTACGCATTCTTTGACAACAAATTTACATTTATTGTTGGCCTCTTTTTATAATCCAAAAGGGAAACGTACAAAAATAATATGCGAAGCGAAAGCTTTTCCAAGTGATCAATACGCTTTAGAATCGCAAGTGAAATTCCACGATCTTGACCCTGCAATTCATTTGATTGAAGTTGCTCCACGCGCTGGAGAATATTTAATTAACGAGGATGACATCCTTGCAAAAATCGCTGAACTTGGCGATGAATTGGCGCTGGTGATGATTGGTGGTGTTAATTATTATTCAGGTCAATTGTTTGACATGGAGAAAATTACAAAGGCTGCGCATGCGGTGGGTGCTTATGCTGGTTTTGACTTAGCCCATGCTGCCGGAAACATTAACCTAAAATTGCACGATTGGGGCTGTGATTTTGCAGCTTGGTGCGGATATAAATATTTAAATTCTAGTCCTGGTGGTGTTTCGGGTTTGTTTGTGCATGAACGCCATGCCAACGACAAATCTTTGAAACGTTTAGCTGGATGGTGGGGACACAATAAAGAAACACGTTTCAAGATGGAGCCAGGTTTTGACCCGCTTCCAGGTGCTGAAGCTTGGCAATTGAGTAATGCCCCAATTTTGGGCATGGCTGCACACCTTGCAAGTTTAGAACTTTTCGTAGAGGCTGGAATGGAAGCCTTGGGCAAAAAACGTGATCTATTGACGGCATATTTAGAGTATGTCGTAGATGAAGTAGAGAAAGAATTGGGTGGAAAGGTTTTTGAAATCATCACACCAAGAGACCTTGCAAAGCGTGGTTGTCAACTTTCAATTTTGCTTGTTGGGAGAGGGAAAGAAGTATTCAATGCCTTAAGCGAAGCTGGAGTTGTGGCAGATTGGCGCGAACCAAATGTAATTCGACTTGCGCCAGTACCTATGTATAATACGTTTGAAGATGTCTATGCTTTTGGTGTAGCATTGAAAGCGGCTATTCAAAAATAAAATGGATGCTCAAACAGTAATTCAAACTCACTTTTCTGGTGAATATGGGCAATCCCTACAGTTTGTAAAGGTTACCATATACGCTATCGGCGCCATGTTTGGTGGTATAATGTTGTGGAGGTGGAGTGCGAGTTGGCAAAAACGCAAGCACAAGGAACGCAAACGAAATTCGTACTTTGAGAACGGACAAAGCATTAAACAAAATCGCTAAATAATTTATCATGGAAACTTCAATAATCAAATGGCGCCAAAATATTTATGAACCTTTCGAATATTTCACGATAATTCCCAAAGATTTTATAAAGAAATTTATTGGACCAATCACGCCGCTTCATGGGCACGAAATAACCTTCAACATTGTGGATAATGTCCCGATTTTATCCGATTTAAAAGCATTACTTCACCCCGTTTCTCGCAAGCTTACCATGCAAGTTAATGATCACTTTTATCTAATAGAAGGTGATACCTTGTTTGTCTGTAAACCAGAATTGCCTGTACAATTGTTGTCTTCCTTTAATATTATCTCCTACACCACTGATGAGAAGGTCTGGCATCCAATAAAAGAGGCTGTTTTTCATAATCAATTTTGTGTTGTGTGTCATGATCCCAAAGCTTTTTGCGTCATTGGTGGCCCAAACAATGCAGTGCGCTTTGTGACAAAAACAGAAGCAATTCAAACTGAATTGAAAGAAAAAAGTTTCGAGGACTTTCTTGCAATGATTAGCATTGAAAATTATATAATACATTAATAAATAAAAAGATGTCAAGAAAAATAGGAATCATCGGTTCAGGTCTTGTAGGAAGTTTACAAGCCATTCTAATGGCAAAACGTGGTTACAACGTTGAAGTTTTTGAAAGACGAAGTGACTTACGCAAAGCAAAATTATACGCTGGTAAGTCAATCAACCTTGCTTTATCTCCTCGAGGCTGGAAGGCATTAGAGATTGCCGGAATTGCAGACGACATAAAAGCTATTTCAATTCCGATGCACGGAAGACAAATGCATGCGATTGATGGAACTTTAACGTATCAACCTTATGGTTTGGATGGAGAAAGCATCTATTCTGTTTCCCGTGGAGATTTGAATAAGCGACTCATGACATTAGCGGATGATTTTTCGAATATCAATTATAATTTTGATCAAATTTGCGAAGACATTGATTTAGAAATGAATACTGTACATTTCAAAAACGCCCTTACGGATGTAAAATCTCATGCAAGTTTTGACCATGTTTTTGCCACAGATGGTGCCTATTCTGCTGTACGTCAACGCATGCAAAAACAACAAATGTTTAACTATTCTCAAACTTACCTAACCCATGGTTACAAAGAATTAGTTATTCCCGCTGGTCCAAACGGAACACATCATTTAGATAAAAACTGTTTGCATATTTGGCCGCGTGGTGAGTTTATGATGATCGGTTTGGCAAATCAAGATGGTAGTTTTACGATGACGTTGTTCTTTCCAATGGAAGGTCCGATTTCATTTGCTAGCTTAACAACTGAAGCGCAAGTAAAAGAATTTTTTGAAAAAACTTTTGCCGATGCATTGCCCATTATGCCAACGTATCTTCCTGATTATTTCAACAACCCAACAAGTACATTGGTAACTGTGCAATGTGCACCTTGGAATTATAAAGACAAGGCAATGCTTTTGGGTGATTCTGCACACGCAATGGTTCCGTTTTATGGACAAGGCATGAATTGTGGTTTTGAAGATTGCACGGTATTTTCAGAAATGTTAGATGAAGCAGGCGATGACTGGGGAAAACTATTTCCAGCTTATTCTGCACAACGTGTTCCAGACACCAACGCAATGCAACAATTGGCATTAGATAATTATATTGAAATGCGCGGATTAACAGCTGATCCGGATTTTTTATTGCGCAAAAAGATTGAAGCAAAATTCACTAAATTGTACCCTAATAAATGGTTGCCGTTATATTCACAGGTTACGTTTAGCCACATTCGTTACAGCGAAGCGTATGCAAATGGGCAACGTCAAAAACATATTATGGACGAAGTAATGAAAATGCAAGACATCCATACCGCTTGGGATGCTGATAGCGTAATGAATAAAATCTTAACATATGTGGATTAATGCTGTTTTCTTTTAAATGAAATAGTGTACGTTAATCCCATATAATAACTATAAATTGTGTTTTTTATATGTGACTCATGTAATAGCGTATTGTCGTCATAATAAGTTGCCTTCAAGTTTATAATTCCACTTTCTTTGTGCGTGTCCCAAAACTTGAATTTTAAACCAGTTTGGATATTCAAATTCTTGCAAAGATTATAAGATAAATTAATTTCAGGTATTAAGTATTGATTGTATGGTTTTCTCGACTCTATCGTTCCTGTAAGTGCAACACTAGGAATGATAAACCCTACTTCTTGAGGCTTTGTAAAATTGCTTGAAAACAAATAAGTAAAACTACTTGAAAGTAAAAAACTGGTTTGCAACTTTGAATTTATTTGGTAGGTAGATGACAAACGAAAACTTATATTTTGCGTCATAGTTATACAGTAATTGCCTAACCTAAAAGCTTCCTCTCCCTCTGGGCTTGAAAAATAAACTGCTTGTTTTTGAGAAAAATTAGTCGCTCCTACCCCCCAACCCCACTTACCCTTACATTTGTGCTTAAACTCTAGCCCAAATTCTTGTCCAGGCATTTTTACATAATCTACGAAGATTCTACTATCTGCAATATTTGTATATTGTTTGTTTAAATTTCCAATTTTTTGCACAAAAGGTTGCACAATAATTTGAATAGAATTAGAACTTTGAGCAATAAGAATATTACTCACTAGCGTAAAAATTAGAATACTTATTGTTTTCATCGTGGTCGTATTGCGTTAGGGCCTTATTTTGTTGCTTTTCGTTTAAGAGGAATGTTATAGGTTATCCCCATATAATAGCTATAGTTTGTGTTTTTGACATGTGACTCGTGCAACACTTGATCAATGAAACCATTTTCTTTGTTTTTTCCCGACACATCAACTCTTATTATGCCATAAGTTTTATCCAAATCAATAAATTGA
>JAYSRU010000118.1:0-14123 GCA_043720875.1 Crocinitomicaceae bacterium | reverse complement strand
CCAAAGGCTAACATAAAAAAGTATATATTTGGGAGTCTTTCGCGCGTGCGAACTCCTTTTTTTGTTCCTTATGCTACAAAATTATTCTACATTTTCAGTAAGACCCGAGCGTTTTTCAAACGTAAAAAAGGGTCTATACTCGTCACCATTCGGTTGTGAGTTGAAGGGCAGAAATTTGAAGAAAAGTGGGGTGAATAAAAGCTTCCGATTTGGGTTTAATGGAATGGAAGCCGATGATGAAGTGAAAGGTGACGGAAACAGTTATGATTTTGGTGCGAGGATGTTAGATCCGAGATTGGGGCGATGGTTGACGATCGATGCATTATCTTCAAAATATCCTTATTTATCTCCATATTCGAGTAATGGGGATAATCCACTGATTTATAAGGATATTAATGGAGATTATTTAGACCCTGCTAACCAAGATGCTCAAGAATTTATAGATAAAACAGCTGATAAATTTGCAAAAGCGTTTACTTTTGAACCCTATGGAAAAGATGAAAGTATTCTGACAATAAAAGAGAACTTTGATTCCTTTAAGCAATTTACGAAGCATTTGAAAAAACAAGCTGTAACTCTCACAGATGCGGAACAGCTTGATGCATATCATTTTTATCAACTGGTCAAAGAACCTAAGCGTATCGAAGTTCAAATAGCAATTACGAAGACCCCTGATGTAAATACAACAAGAGAGTTTAAGGAGGGTAATAAAGGATCTAACAAAGGTTCGAAGTCAATAGTCACGTATAACGGAAGTTTTAATTATTTCCTTAAATTATTGGGTGATTCGAAGGACGGGCTAACACCAGATTTGGCAAAGTATCTATACGAAGGTGCGGCTTATACTAATCGCGGAGAAACAGAAGAGAAAACGTATACAGCTGAAGCAATGCCAAATGTTCAAAGAGGAGCTGGATACACTTTCTTTCCAGAGGAAGATGGGGCTAATAAATCGAAAAATTCTGGAATGTTGATAATCGATGGGACTAACTCAGACCAAACACTCTCAAATCTTGTCAATGGAGTATCAAGTGCTCAAAATATTATATTAAAATAATGAAAAGAATTCTGATAATATTGTTTTGTTTATTACAATACGTTCTCTATTCTCAAGATACAGAATTTCATGTTTTTTTTGAAGATAGAGAGAAGTATTTTAAAGATAGCTTATCCAAATTCGTGACGTATCATGGAATAGATCATCTTAAGGACAGTTTACCAGACGGTAATTATTATTTTCATGATGAGAAAAAAAAAGATAGTACTCGTAGTTCGATTGTGTTGATAGCCCATTTTAAAAATGGACTTAAAGATTCTCTATTTGAGACATTTAGATATGAGGTGATTAAGAGGGAAAAGAGAATGGTGTCTTATGCATCTACATTTTTCTTGGAGGGCAAAAAAAATGGTATCGAACTTGGTTATAATGTGATTCACAAAAGAATAACATCTTTTTCAATGACTACTTTTAACTCCTATAAGCATGGTTTAAAGGACGGGATTTGTATCTCATTTTTTAATGGTCAAATTATTACAATATCAAGATACGAAAATGGAGAATTTTTAAAATATGAATTTCAAAACCCTTATTGGTAATAATGTATTCAATTTCCCAAACTCCACCGCCAAACACAACATTTTTTTAGAAAAAGGATTCGAATATTCGTAACTATTTGAAAATTAAAGACATGTAAAAACATCCATCAGCTGATGGATGTTTTTACTTTGTAAGAAGAATAGTTGCGGTTATGATCACTCAAAAACATACATACTACTTGAAAATCATGTTTATTAAAATCAAAACAGATTGATTTTGGTGATTTTTAAAGTTGAAGAGTCATAGGTTTACTGAAATTTGATCCGTCAGCTGAGGGTGGTACATTATTCGACACATTTTTTGATACAATTGACATTTTTATTTACTTCACGTCTTAATTTACTCGCATTTTTGATTATTTCTTTGAAACATATTTTCAAATTTGCTCCCTCGAGTACTTCTTGAGGCGTGTAAATTCCATGTGCATAATGTGGTTTTTGTGTGTGATATTCTTCGATCCAATTGGTAAAAGTAGATGTGAGATGATCAAGGTTTAAAATTGGTTTTAGGTATAAACACTGATATTTTGAAGAATAATAAAACCTTTCCATCATTGAGTTTGATTGAACAATATCACGTAAAGCAATGGATGTTTTATACTCGTTTCATTTGCTTTCATGAACATTTTTAAGGTCAAATTATCGTTTTCAGGTCCACCATCTGTAATCAAATGCAAATCTTGAAAAGTTACACCGTTAAATGCACTTGCAATGGCATCAGTAATGGTTTCAAGTCTAATTTTTGCAGAAACAACTTTTTCAATTCTCCAAGAGTGAATGTAACGCGAATAGTTGTCCATAACGGTGTAAATGTAATGTTTTACACCATCCATAGTTTTGAAAACAGTAATATCTGCGTGCCACATTTCATTAATTACATCAGCTCGAAGTGGGGCACTATTTGGGGGTTTCTTTCCTTTTTTTGTTTTGCTTCGAAAATTTAAAAATGAATTGTAGAACCTCCAAGTTTCACAGGAAAGTGAAGTGATTCCATTTTTGAATGCTACCGCCCAAATGGAATGAATTCCCCAATGCTGGTATTTTTCATTTTCTAAATATTCTTTAATTATTTGTACTTCACGAAGTGTGGCTTGGTTTGGATGCCGTTTCACACACGCTAAAAATGGAGAAGCATCGCATTTAAATTTTACGCGATGTCTCCAGCTGTACAATGTTTTTTCAGAAATAGACATCCAACTAGATGCAGTTTTGTAAGAAATGATGCCTGAAAATTCTTCTAAAAAATTGATAAGATCCGTTTTCTTAGCGCGCATTGTTTTTTGAAATGTTTTTTGCTCAAAAGAATTAATAAGTAAGGTTACGAATTTGGAAAAAGCAAGGGTAGTTTCTCTCATAACTTTTGCGTGAGGAGCATAGAGTGCTTGGATCTCAGATTTGGTTTTGTCAAAATTGGCATTCAATTCTTTTCCAATAATTTCTTTATTGAAATGATTTTTACATCCAAAAGCAGTCGAATTCGGGATCAAATCACGCACACTTTTTGTTACAAATTGATCTTGCAAACCAAGTGAATAATATGATTTTAGAGCAGTAGAATAGTGTTGATAAGTGGCCATGGAAAAATATTTGGGTTTGCAAAACTATGAAAAAGTTGGTTTTTCATCATGTACAGACCCGTTGATACACGCGCACGAAATCTAAAATTAGTTTGAAAACAACACAATTTATGGGAAAATATAATTTCAAAAAAGGGAAATAATGTATTCAATTTCCCAAAAGTGGCTCCGCTAGGAATCGAACCTAGATCTAAAGTTTAGGAAACTTCTATTCTATCCATTGAACTACGGTGCCGTATTGCGTGCAAAGATAAGCCAAATCTAATCAGTCGCTATCATTTTTATGCAGTAATCACTATTTATTTCTTGGGTGAAAGCTTAGAATGGCTTCACGTACAAAACGCTGATCTAAGTGCGTATAAATTTCCGTAGTGGCAATAGATTCATGTCCCAACATTTCTTGTATGGTGCGTAAGTTTGCTCCTCCTTCCAGCAAATGAGTTGCAAAGGCATGACGAAAGGTATGCGGACTAATGGTTTTCTGGAGATTGATTTGATCGGCCAGATTTTTAATAATGGTAAAAATCATCACACGTGTTAAGCGCGCTCCTCTCCGGTTTAAAAAAACATAATCTTCATTACCTTTTACAGTTATTTGTGTGTTGCGTGTCTGATTTTGATATACTTCAAGTTCCGCTAACACACTATCGCTCAATGGTACAAGGCGCTGTTTATTGCCTTTTCCGATAACGCGAATAAATCCTTCTTTTTCAAATATTTCAGAAAATCGAAGGTTAATTAATTCACTAACGCGCAATCCGCAGCTGTAAAGTGTTTCAAGCATGGTACGATTCCGCTGACCTTCTTTTTTATTCAAATCAACCGCAGCAATGAGTTGGTCAACTTCCTCAATGGTCAATACTTCTGGTAGTTTAACGCCAATTTTTGGCATCACTAATAATTCTGTTGGATCGTAATCGATTTCATTTTCCAACAACAAAAAACTAAAAAATTGCTTGATACCTGAAATTACGCGCGCTTGCGAACGTGCAGAGAGTCCTAAGTCATACAACACGGCAATAAACTGTCGCAAATCTTGATCCTTCAGTTGGTTAAATTCAAGGTTCTGGGCGAATGCAAAGTCCATTAATTTAGAGACGTCGTTTTGATACGCAAAAATAGAATTATCAGACAATCCCTTTTCAATGCTGAGGTATGCGACAAAATTCTTAATATTACGTTCCCAAACGGTCATCTTATGCGTATTTTAATTCTAAATGGACCCAATCTTAACCTTCTAGGTACAAGAGAAGTGCAAATGTATGGTAATGTTTCCTTCGAAACGTATGTATTAGAATTACGTGTCAACAATCCAACGTTAGAAATCGACTATTTGCAATCCAACGTAGAAGGTGAATTGATAAATTTCTTGCACGCTGCAACACACGACGGAATTATTCTAAACGCAGGTGGTTACACGCATACAAGTGTTGCGTTGCGTGATGCCGTTTCAGGAATATCTATTCCAGTAATTGAAGTGCACATTAGTAATATTAGTGGAAGGGAATCCTTTCGACATGAGTCATTGCTTTCACCCGTTTGTGAAGGATGTATTTTTGGATTTGGCTTAAAAGGATATGACTTAGCCTTGAAAAGTTTTATGCTTTAGCTTAATTGACTGTTGACTCATGGTTCTTATTTCATGAAAGTTAATTTGATCCAAGCACCATTCGACGAGCCATATTCAAAAGTTGCGTCAATTTGTTCTGAAAGTGATTCCATAAGTGAAACACCTACAGAAGATTCGTCAAAATCTATAACCTTTGGAAATCCTGGACCATTGTCAGAAATGGTAATTGTAATCATACCTTCAACGGTTTTTAGGTTGATTTTAAGTTCAGGTTTTTCAATATGGTTAAAGGCATGTTTAAGTGCGTTAGTTATGGCCTCGTTCAATATCAAACCTATCGGAACTGCTTTAGTTATCCCAATAGTTATATCTTCCAAATGTTCATCAACAAAAATAAAGTTTCCAGAGGGTAGCGGCAAGCTGTTCACCAAATCTTGAGTCAATTCACTTAAATAATTTTTTAAGTTTATTTCTGAGAGGTCATTTTTTTTGTACAAACTATTGTGGACCATTGCAATACTCATTACGCGCTTACTAGATTCCAACATTAATTGACGTGAAACTTCGCACGGAGCTTTTTCCGTTTGAAGGTTTAACAAACCTGTAATTACAGCTAGATTGTTTTTAACGCGATGTTGAATTTCAGCGATTAAGACTTCCTTTTCTTTAAGGGATTGGGAAATTTTTTCTTGCGAATCTTGTTGTTTTGTTAAAAGTAGCATAGATTCTTTATCTTGCTTGTTTAACAAGCGTACAACTAAGTATACTAAAGATATGGTTAAGAATACTGTTAAATAGCTGTTGAAGTTAAAGATGAATAGATTATCTTTTTCGCTTAGATTTGGAAGTTTTAGGAATTCAATTGTTGTCGTTTGTGCAACCACAAAATTGACAAGAATAAGACCAAAGAAAAATACGCTTCTTCTGTTGGGAATCGTAGGATTGTGCAGTAAAGCTAAGCAAAAAATAAGAGGAAAGTAGTATAAGACAGCACCATCAGAGACATAATGTTGTTGGTTGATTACAAAAATATTGATGTTCAGTGGAATGACGAAGAAATACGTCGCTAGGTCATAATATTTATTTGCATTCAAAAACAATATGAGCAGGGAGCATATAGTTGTGAATAAGACAATCGGAGCAGGGTAGGTACCAGAAACAAAGAAAACAGTAGATATCCCGCAAGTAAGACCAACTAACGTAATTAAAGAATATAGATTAACGATGCGCGCTTCCCTTTTACGGTAGAACCCTAAATCGGTGGTAACTCCCAGATTAATTAAGCGATCAAAAATCATTTATAACAATTATTTCAATTGTAAAACTAACATAATAAACGAGATAAAGAATTCGAATTATGATAACGTTAATTTTTTTTTAGCGAAATAAACGCTGGTTCAAATCTTCAAATCTGTTAATTTTCTTTACAAACTTCGCCCAAATAATATTTCCCGTATACCAGCCTTTATCGTTAAACGTGTATGCAGACATTTGTTTTTTTAATGCAAAGCGTTGTTTGAAGAGTTTGGGCAAAGCACCATAAAATGAAAAATGAGCTTTTAGTATCGCTAAGAAGAATTTGATTTTTCCTTTACTCAACACCTGCAAACCAGCAAGTCCGTCCAACATCATACGTAAAAAGATACGCGAAATTAAAAAATTGCGACTATTCTTGGTCAACATGAAAAGTGAATTTCTGTAGTTCAAATATGTTTTTCTTGGAGAGTCATAATTCAATGTTCCGCCACCAACGTGATATACGGTTGATTTTGGTTCAATCCAAAGTTGATGTCCCATTCTTTTCAAACGCCAACACAGATCAATTTCTTCCATGTGGGCAAAAAAGTTAGCATCAAACGCGCCAGCATCCCAGAAAGCTTTGCGCTCAATTAACATGCACGCCCCAGAGGTCCAAAAAACTTCTTCGGCATAATCGTATTGGTGATGGTCTTCTTCCACAGCATCAAAAATTCTTCCCCGACAAAAGATAAATCCATTTTTATCAATATAACCTCCTGCTGCTCCAGCGTGTTCGAAATGCGATGGCTTAGCATACGAAAGTATTTTGGGTTGAACAGCTACAATATTTTGCATTTGAATGCGGTCGTAAAGTGGCTTCAGCCAATTCTCACTCACTTCAACATCAGTATTGATGAGTAAATAGTAAGGAGAATTCACCTGTTTTAAACCTTCATTGTATCCACCAGCAAAACCGTAATTTTCAGGGTTGATGACGATTTCGATACCAGGGTAAGTCGTTTTGAGGTATTCCACAGAATCATCGCTACTCGCATTATCGACAACGATAATTTTGGCCGTTAAACTGTGCTGTAACAATGGCGGAAGGAAATCTTCTAAAAACTTTCTACCGTTCCAGTTTAATAATACAATCGCTATGTCTTTAAAATCGTTTTCCACCGTACAAAAATATTCATTTCTTTTGGTTTTAAAGCGTGGCTTTGAAATATTGTACACTGAACTTTGTTATATTTGAACTCCAATTCTAAAGTTATGACAATAATAAGCACACTAGCACAGGGCGTATTAACCTTAAAGTTAAATCGTCCTCAAAAATTCAACAGTTTTAACCGTGAAATGGCATTAGCCTTACAAGCAGCATTGCATGAAGCTGGTTTGGATATCGCAGTGCGTGCAATCGTATTAACGGGTGAAGGAAAAGCCTTTTGTGCGGGTCAAGATTTGGAAGAAGTTGTGAGTCCTGATGGGCCGCCGCTTCCCACAATCGTAAAAGAACATTATAATAAAATTATTCTTGCCATTCGTAACCTAGAAAAACCAGTAATTGCAGCGGTAAATGGCGTTGCAGCTGGTGCAGGAGCAAATATCGCTTTGGCTTGTGACGTTATAATTGCGAAAAAAAGTGCAAGCTTTATTCAAGCATTTTCAAAAATTGGTTTAATTCCAGATTCTGCAGGAACATTTTTTTTACCTCGTATTGTTGGAGCCCAGAAAGCAATGGCTTTGATGTTAACCGGAGATAAAGTTTCGGCAGAAGAAGCAGAAAAATTGAATATGATTTACAAAGCAATCGACGATGAAACGTTTGATGCCGAAATTATGGATTTCGCGTTGAAAGTTGCTCAAATGCCAACCTACGGACTCGGATTGACTAAAAGAGCACTCAACCAAAGTTTTACGAATAATTTAGAACAACAATTAGAACTGGAAGGTGAGTTACAAACAAAAGCAGGCAATAGCTACGATTTTAAAGAAGGTGTTACAGCCTTTTTAGAAAAAAGAGCGCCGAAATTTGAAGGTAAATAAAAGAAACAAAAACAGATGGAGAATATTGGAGTATTAGGTGCAGGTACAATGGGCGCTGGAATTGCACAAGTTGCAGCTCAAGCGGGTCATAAAGTTGTATTGGTTGACGTTAATCAAATAATGTTAGACAAGGCTAAAACTAACCTTGCAGCAGTAATGACTAAACTGGTTGAGAAAGAAAAGTTGACACAAGATAGCGCTACTTCAATTCAAGCCAATATTAGTTATTCAACACAAGCAAGCGATTTCAGCGCATGCGATTTAGTGATTGAAGCGATTGTTGAAAAGTTAGAAGTGAAGCACAGCGTTTTTAAAGAACTGGAAGCCATCGTTTCTAATGCATGTGTTTTGGCAAGTAATACTTCTAGCCTTTCCATTGCATCAATCGGTTCGGTATTAAAAAACCCAGCGCGTATAATTGGAATTCATTTTTTCAATCCTGCGCCCTTAATGCCTTTAGTCGAAATTATTCCTGCGGTACAAACTAGTGCTGAGGTCGTAACTTTCACCAATAATTTAATTACTTCCTGGAAAAAGAAAACGGTTATTTGTAAAGATACACCAGGGTTTATCGTGAACCGTGTAGCGCGTCCGTATTATTCTGAAGCGTTGAAAATTTACGAAGAAGGAATTGCCGATTTTGCTACCATTGATTGGGCAATGACAACTTTTGGAGGCTTTAGAATGGGGCCTTTTACCTTGATGGATTACATTGGGAATGATATTAATTATACTGTAACGGAAACCGTTTGGACCGCCTTTTATTTTGATCCTAGATTTAAGCCATCGTTTACCCAAAAACGACACATGGAGGCTGGGTATTTAGGAAAAAAATCGGGTAGAGGTTTCTATTCATACGATCCTGAAATTGCTTTGCCCGAACCTCATCAGGATGAATCGCTTGGCGTTATGATTTGCGAACGCATATTGGCTGTATTAATAAACATCGCATACGACGCACTCTTTATGCAAGTTGCAAGCAAAAAAGATATCGATTTAGCCATGCTGAATGGGGTCAATTATCCAAAAGGTTTATTTGCTTGGTCGGAAGAAATTGGCGTTGAAAATGTATATAAAACCTTAACTAGATTATTTAATGAATACGGAGAGGAGCGTTATCGCCCTAGCGTGTTGCTAAAGCGAGGTTTGGCATTACAGTAAAAGCATGGTTCTGAAAAAATCAAAAACCTTAAAACGTATCACATGAAACTTTATTCAATTGTACTTGTTGCCATTATCTATGCTTGTTCTTCGGCTCCCGTTAAGGAAAAGGAATTGGCAAATGAAGTTAAAACCTTAGCGGTGCATGATATTTTTGCAGGTGATCGTGTGGCTTCTTTTTTAATGGCAAACAAAATCGTGAATCCAAAATCGAGTGAATTATTCTTAGAGGCGATCGATTTATTTCGCAATAAAAAAGAATTGGATTCATCGATAGTGAAATTTCAAGAAAGCATTTTGTCTTATCCAACGGCTAATTCATATTACGAATTGGGTAATGTTTGGATGAGCAAAAAAGATTACAATAATGCCTTATTGGCATTCGAAATGGCAGAGAAATTAGGCTACGAACCATTTGCCAAAGTAATGTACAACAAAGCTTGTTTGTATTCATTAACGGATCAAGAAGAATTAGCAGGAGAATATTTAGAGTATGCATTACAGGCGGGTTATTCAAATATCATCAACATTAACAGGGACAAAGATTTAGCCAAATTGAGAGAGTCGTACTACTTTCAGCGCAGTTTATCCAATGGGTTGAGCGGAATGTCGAACCCTGAAAATTTGTATTGGATACAGTTTAAACGACAATTTCCAACCGTTAAATTACCTTTAACTATTGATGTAAACAACGCTAAAAAGATAGTGTTTACGGATAAAAGTAGAATTGCTTATGATTTTGAAAAGTACATTGCAGAAATGCGAGATGATAAGTTTTCAAGAGATGTAGGAACAAGTTTCATGTACTATGCACAAGTCAAAGAAACCAGTAAGTATGTGGCAGTAATTTATACGGTGCGGGATGAAATGTATGACTCGGACAGGCTTGATATGCCGTTGATGTTCCGTTTAGCGGTCTACACGCACGAAGGGAAATTGATTGACAAGAAGGAAATTGCTGGAAGAATACTTTTGGATAGGTTACTGAAAACGTGTACAATTAGCAAAGACTTGAACATCACGATTAATAGTTATGAAACCGAATACCAATCACCACCGGAAGATGCTGGATACGAAAACAATCCCATTGTTTCCAACACGCTGAAAGAGACTAAAAAATTCAAAATTGATGCAAATGGGAAAATTGTTTCGGTTGGTGCAAAAGTGATGAATGCAGAAGCTAATAACTAAAAAAAGATAGTGATATAAAAGCTACATAACACGCTTGATAGTGTAGCGAATATTAGGAGACACAAAATTACCAACTAATGAAAAATTACCAAGATGTCGTAAACGATAGGTTTAATCAAGAAATTGATGATTCAAATTCCATCTATTCACCAAATCATCCCATTGGAAAGTATACACGAAAAGTACTTTTTAAAGGATTGAGTACGTTTTTAACTACTTATTTCGATGATACAAGGCCTATAGACTCACAAAAATTGCTAGATGCTGGTTGTGGTAAAGGAGGAATGATAAGGTTTTTTATTAGCCAAGGTTTTTCTCCAGCTAATACAGTGGGCTTTGATTTCTCCCAAACAAGAATTATTCAAGCACAAGAGCAAGGTCAGGGAGAATTATATCTTCACGCAGATGTAATAACGTTTAAAATAGACGCCCCAAAATTTGACATCATTACTTCTTTCGATTTATTTTCTCACCTACAAACAAAAGAACAGATCATAAAAGGACTTAAAAACATGGCTCTAAATCTTGATGATAAGGGTCTTTTTTTATGGTATGACATATATGCAAAGGATCATTTTACACCAATAAAAGGGGTAGATTCTTGGGGGTTTAGTAGAGAGCAAATGATTGAACTTTCGAAAGAAGCAGGGTTTGAACTTGTGTTTCAAAAGTCTTTTTTTAAGAATTATTTTAATCGATATCATTCTGTTTACCAAGTAAAAAGGTTGTCCGCTTTTGTGGTGAAGGTTTTGGAAATAGTATTACCTGGAACTCCTGGAAATATAATGATGGGGTTTAAAAAGAGAAGTTAATTTTATTTTATTTTCTGATTCTTTAATGGTTTAATACCCTAAACCAACCTTCTAATAAACCCAAATTTTATTAATCCTTGGGCATACACTAAATTCGGAATCCAGCTAAGCCATGCTATTAAAATGTAAGTATCAACTGGGCTGATTTGAAGGTTGGTTGTGCCGAGAACCCATGCATAAAAGCGTAAAGTGATTGCAGACAACGTTAATGCATAACTGCGTAAAGTCCAATTGCCGTGTTTTTCATATTCTTTTCTTCTTAAGTAATACAGCGCCATAATAGTTGTAAATATCCAACTTAGACTAAGTAAGATAAAGCTGGTTTTTGCCCAGATTCCTCCATTGGCATAATAGGCCATCACAAGTCCTGAAGGTGCAGAAAACCCAAGTAATACACTGAAATAGATATACCCACACGTTTTGTGAAATTTAGGACTTCTCAGTCGTATTACTTTAGAGAATTGAAACATTCCAGCAAGTAAAACGAACATGCTTACAAAAACGTGCAAGTAAAAACTCCAGCGCCAAATTTTGATATGATAAATAAATTGTTTGGTGGAAAGAAATTCAATACCAGGTTCAAAGTTACGGTAGGGTAGCGATAACTTGAGCATTAACCAAGATGCAAATAATAAGAAGCCGAGTACTATTAAACTAAAAAATAACCGCACTGATCAATACATCGTAACAAATAACACCCTGTGTTCACCCACTAACGAATACGAATATTCCTCTTCACGAATAATGAACTCAGATTCCCCACTGGTAAAAACAGTATTTTGTTCCCACGTAATGTTGACCGTTTTGTTAAATAAACTCCAGTTTCCTTTTACAGTAATTGCTTGTTCTCTGCGCTCCTCAGCGTCTAAAACAGGAACATAAGTGTAGGTACAAGAACCGTCGCGCTCAAAACTCATTTCTCCCAAGGTATCCGAAACAAATCCAAAGCGTTCGGAGAAATTGTTTTCGTTGATCAAACTATCACTTTCTTTGGTGATGCGCTTTTTTAGGGTGAACATTTTACCTTTGAGTGTAGTACTTACGGGCGACCAATCACCCAATACGTCGAATGTTTTTTTATCAATTTTAAGTTTAAATTTTCCATCATATTTGTTGTCTCCAGGTTCATTGAGTAACATGACAATGTAATCCCCATCCACGCTGTGTGTTCCAGAAATATTCCGTTTCAGTCCTTTGTGAATGTCGTAACCAATGGCATGGTTCTCATTTACATAGGTTAACACGATACTGATCGGACTACCAGAAAATTGACCAACATAAATTCCTTTTAAGGTATCGTAATTGTAATTTTCGAGTTGTAGCAGCGCATCTTCCAATTCTAGCTTTTTTTCTAGTTTGGGTTTTGAACCGCAAGCTGTAGCAAGCATTGATATTGCGAGTAGCGCGTATAAAGCAAGTTTAGAGAAGCGTGCTGATTTTTGCATAGGTTGGTTTGTAATTCGAGTACGAAAAGTACTAATTTTATCTTAATTCCAGGATTTTTTTTATTGGAACAATTACTACACTGCCATTAGAACTAGACATGATAAATTGTTTTTTAGCTAAACAACTGGCATGAAAAACGCCTGATATAAAAGGTCTCCAAGTATTTCCTGCATCGAAACTAATGTCACTTCCCGTTGGTCCGCAAGCAATGGCAATGGTGTCATTAATAAAAGTGACACATGACCGATATCCTCCAGTATTCGTTTGAGGTAATTTCCAAGAAACTCCACCATCATTGCTAAAACAAGCGGTGCTATCGGCATGTTTTTGACGTAAATAATCACCACCAACAACAATGATGTTGTTCTTGTTTTTTGGGGCATAAGCGTGTGCATAAGGTCCGGCGGTTGCGCCAGTTAATAAAGGTAGGTTAACGTCGTTGCGATGACTCGTTGCTCCGTCGATACACCAATGCATGTATTGCGACGGTGATCCACCGCTAATAATCGAAAAGTGTTGCGTTGTTTTGCGTACAAATGTGGTTCCGCTGGCGGCAAAAAATGCACGAGTTTTTAAGGAATCCCCAAAAGATTTTGACAAATCTACCCATTGCTTTCCGTCATAGCTATATACCTGAGTGACATTGTTCATCGGATCTCCCAAGGCTAAAAGTGAGGACTCGCGGTTCACAATTCCATCCAAAAAAACAGCTTTTCGGGGTAGGTTAGATGTTGTAAATGTTTCTTTTTTGAGGTCGAAAAAATAGATTTCTGAGCTGTCGCTACTTTCCATGAAAACAAGTTTGCCATGATACTGTTCGATGTCTCTGATTTCTACAAACCCTGTTGGACTAATATAGTTTTTAACTTTATTATTTGTTAAGTTTACTTTCGCAATTGTGCCATCAGACGCTCCAATAAAAAGGGAATTATTTACAACCAGTAAAGCCCGGGAATAGCATTTTTGAGGTCCAAAATTTACTCGTTTATAAGGAATCGTGTCTTGCGAAAATCCTTGAATTGAGAATGTTAAACATACAATTAGGGCACGAATCATGGTTTGAATTTACGGTTGAAACTTTCTCTTTGTTGAGTTTTTAAAGCGTCGAGATCATGCGGTTTTTCTCTTTTCCAACGTTTGTGGCTCCACAACCAATTGGGTTTAGCTTCGTTGATCAGGTCTTGCAGAATGCTGTTGTGTTTTTCTGTTATTTCACCCCATTTGCATGAGCTAGCCTGCGCCGTAATGAGTTCAAATTCAACTTCATAATAGCCGCGGTTCACTTTTCGTGTTTTGAAATAAACCACCGCAGCATTAAACTGATGTGCCATCATTTCTGCCCCAAACAACACCGCTGTGTCTTGATTTAAGAATTTAGTCCAATAACTTTTTGAAGCATCAGAAGGTGATTGATCTACCAAAGTCAAAACCGCAAACGGAGTATTGTTTTTTTGACACGTTTCAAATTTTTCTTTGTAATTTTTT
>JAYSRU010000117.1:0-14326 GCA_043720875.1 Crocinitomicaceae bacterium | reverse complement strand
GCTGACCTTCTAAATCTACCCGTTGAAATTTGTATCCATGATTAACTGGAGCTGGGCAAATTTCTAAATTCACTTTTTCTCCTGTATGCAAACCTACTCCTGTAAATTTTATTGATTCTTTGAGCGTAAACTGTTTATCAGCCATTGTTATTCTTGTGTTTTGTTCTTGGTTTATTCTATTAATTCTTATTCAATTCTTTGTCCATTGCTTTGAATTTTTGATCAAATTCTGCAATTTTATTTACAATGAAGGGTAGTTTTCTAAATCCAAAATAAGACTTCTTAAAATCTTCTATCGGAATGCCAGGTGAACCCATTAACGTATCTGCTTTTTTAACTGTGCTTGGTATTCCAGACTGCGCAACGATTTTGGTTCCGTTAGCAATGTGTAAATGTCCTGCAATTCCAGCTTGACCACCAATCATAACGTTTTCACCAATTTTAGCCGAACCTGCAATACCAACTTGTGCCGCCATTACTGTATTCATTCCAATATCGGCATTGTGTCCAATTTGAACCAAATTATCCAGCTTCACCCCTTTACGAATGATCGTTGATCCCATCGTTGCTCTGTCTATGGTAGAATTCGCTCCAATTTCAACATTATCTTCTAAAATAACATTTCCAATTTGTGGAATTTTTTGATATTCTCCCGCTTCGTCTGGTGCAAAACCAAAGCCATCAGCCCCGATAACAACACCTGCGTGTAAAATGCAATTTGAACCCACAACACAGTCGTTGTATATTTTTGTACCCGGATTGATGATAGTATTGTCGCCAATCGTAACATTATCTCCTAAAAATACTTGCGGGTAAATTTTTACATTCTTTCCTATTTTACACCCTTCACTGACATAAGCAAATGCCCCAAGGTAAAGATCTTCACCAAGAACTGCAGAGCTTGCAACATAAGATGGCTGCTCAATACTAGGTTGTTTTTGACGCATCTGATCATAAAAATGCAACAATTTCGCAAAACATGCATACGCATCATCTACACAAACCAAGGTCAAAGTTGTAGGTAAAGCTTTGTTCGCAACAAACGTTTTATTAACGATACAAACCGATGCTCCTGTAGTATAGATGTATTCTTCGTATTTTGGATTGGATAAAAAAGACAAAGTTCCAGCCGTTCCTTCTTCAATTTTAGAAAGATTTGAAACGCTGACATTTAAGTCTCCAACAACTTCTCCATTCAAAATACCTGCAATCTGTTCTGCTGTAAACTCCATAGTTTTCAAAATTATACATTCTTATGCAATGATTAGTTACTTCAAAGCATTAATTTTCCACAATGAACCTTGGATAAGGTTCATCTTACCGGGAAGCACAAGCAGAATTTCTCCACAGGACTTGCCAACGCGCTTAGATTTAAATTATCCGCTGCCATCGATACATCGAGTATAACGTTGTTTTTACACAAAAGGTTGATGGTTTGTTTGGATTGATTATAGGCGTTATTTGTCAGTGTTTGGGTAGTAACAAAATAACTTGCTTCCTCTACCGTAATGCCCAATAAACTCGCTGCCATTTCTTGCTCTAATGCAATTCGATCATTACTAAAAGGTTCCTTAGCAATCTCGATTTTACTTAATTTCCGGTTCATCAAGCGTTCACTTAAAAAGGATAACACTTTATCCGAATGACTCGCCCAAACTTTAATGGCACAATTTACATCGTCATCGTCCAACAAGGCAAAGCGATCTAAAATGGTTGGATTCTCTTTGAAATCGGATCCTGTAACTGTATGTTCTAAAAAATAAGACAATGCCGGTGAAGCAAATAATTTCTCTCCGCGTTGACTCAAAAACTTTGCTCGTCTCAAAATTTGGATCAACATGTCTTCTGCCACAACCACGGTTTTGTGCATGTACACTTGCCAATACATCAACCTACGTGCAACTAAAAACTTTTCGATCGAATAGACACCTTTTTCTTCCATCACAAGATTTCCTTCAAACACATTGAGCATTTCAATAATGCGCGAAGAACTGATCACTCCTTCAGAAACACCGGTATAAAAACTATCTCGGTTCAAATAATCTAAGCGATCCATATCCAACTGACTGGAAACAAGCTGGTGTAAAAATGGCTTACTGGTGTATTTATTTTGGAAAATAAGCAAGGCTAAATCTAATTTACCTCCAAACTCTTTACTCAAACGTTCAATAAAAAAGCTTGAAATTTCTTCGTGACTTACTTTATCGACAATGCTGTGCTCTAATGCGTGAGAAAATGGACCGTGCCCAATGTCATGCAAAAGTATCGCAACTAAAACACCTTGCTCCTCTTCTAAGGTGATCTCGTGCCCTTTTCTTCTCAAGGTTGCAATGGCCAAACTCATTAAATGCATGGCACCAATTACATGATGGAAACGTGTATGCAATGCGCCTGGATAAACCAAATGCGTTAAGCCTAATTGCTTAATCCTTCTTAATCTTTGAAAATAAGGATGTTCAATCAAATCAAAAACAAAGTCGTCTGGAATTGAAATAAAACCATAAACTGGATCGTTAATGATTTTCTTTTTATTAGTTATGGACTGATGTTGCGGCAAAATCTATACTTTTAGAAACAATTTAAGAATTCATCACTTTTCTCATAAAACGCCGCATTGAATCTAATTCAATCCATGCATTAAAAGCGAAGTAATGAGCGTACTAATACTCTTCAAAATTAATAATATAAATTCACTTAATTAACACAAAATACAAGGCATGTCAGCAAAAATTCTTTGGGCAGATGATGAAATCGATCTTCTTAAACCACACATTTTATTTTTAACCAATAAAGGCTACACGGTCGACACGGTAAACAACGGGGCTGATGCAGTAGAAAAAGCGCGTGAAAACCGCTACGACATTGTGTTTTTGGATGAAAATATGCCCGGAATTTCAGGATTGGAGGCGCTAAGTCGGATCAAAGAAGAAAACGCTTTAATTCCTGTAGTGATGATTACTAAAAGTGAAGAAGAGAACATCATGGAGGATGCAATTGGAAATAAAATTGCTGATTATTTGATTAAACCCGTAAATCCGAATCAAATTCTATTGTGTTTGAAGAAGGTTCTGAATCATTCTAAGCTGGTTTCTCAAACAACTAATGCCAATTACCAGCAAGAGTTTCGTCAAATCGCTATGACTTTGAGTGACAATTTGGACCATGAAGATTGGATTGAATTGTACCGTAAATTGTGCTACTGGGAAATGGAATTGGATGGGATTGAAGACGCAGGCATGAAAGAAATTTTGGTCATGCAAAAACAAGAAGCCAACGGATTGTTTGCTAAGTTTATAGAGAAAAATTACGCCAAATGGTTGAACGGAACTGAAAAAGGTCCGCAGATGATTCACACCTTATTCAAAAATAAAATAATGCCGCAACTGGACGATAAAATTACGTTTGTGGTGGTGATTGATAATTTACGATGGGATCAATGGCATGTATTGAAACCAAACCTTTCAAAATATTTTAACATTGAACAAGAAGACACCATTTTCTCTATCCTTCCCACTGCAACCCATTATGCTAGAAATGCGCTATTTGCAGGACTAATGCCGAGTGAAATAGCCAAACAACACCCCAATTTATGGGTAAGTGAAGAGCAAGAAGGTGGAAAAAATATGCATGAAAAAGAGTTTTTAGAAATTCAATTGAAGCGTTTAGGGTTTACCGGAAAATCATCTTACAACAAGATTACCAACCTTGAAAATGGTAAAAAATTAGTCGACTCATTTGCTCAATTAAAAAGCAATAATTTAAACGCAATCGTCTATAATTTTGTAGATATGCTTTCTCATGCTCGTACCGAAATGGACATGATTAAAGAACTAGCGTCGGACGAGGCCGCTTACCGTTCGCTTACTGCAAGTTGGTTTGAGCATTCGCCTTTGCAAGATATGTTTAGAAAAATGGCCGAAATGAAAGCACGCGTTATCATTACAACTGACCATGGAACTGTGCGTGTAAAAGATCCTGTTCGTGTGGTTGGAGAACGAAATTTGAACAGCAATTTACGTTACAAAGTTGGGCGCAACATGAATTACAAAGAAAAGGAAGTGTATTCGGTGAAAAATCCAAATGATATTTTTCTTCCCAAGAATAATTTCACGTCAGAGTACATTTTCACCAAAAGCAATGATTACTTCGTTTACCCGAATAACTTCAATCATTTTGTGCAGTATTATGGTGATACTTTTCAGCATGGTGGGATTTCTTTAGAGGAGGTTTTGATCCCTTACATCGTCCTAGAATCTAAGTAAAGGGAGGTAAAAAAAGGTCAACTCAGCGTTATTTTCAAAATTTAATTCCCTCATTAACAAGAGTTAACTCGGTAATGAAATTTTCAAAATGCCTCGATTTGATCATTTTTTACACTCCCTTTTGTGGTAGGATTACAATGGCACAATTGTCAGTACTAGGCAAATTGTCTCAACCTTGATTTAGGAGTTTCACAGATTCGTGGGATTTTTGATTGATGGGATAGAAATTGTCGGCACCGGGATTTCGGGGATTCACAGATTCGTGGGATTTTGGATTGCGGGGATTTTTGATTCTTGGGATTAATCCTAAAAATCAAGTCAACAGCGAAATCCAGGTTGAGACATTTTTTATATTCCCTTTTGTGGTTGGATGGAAACTGGAAAGTCATGGTTGATTTATAAATATTAATTGTACTTTAGTACGGATAAAACAATACAAGCAATTGGGTATGAAAGCAATTTTAAATTTAAGTTTTTTAGTGGTGAGCTCTTTTGGGTTTGGACAAGTAATCAAGGAAAGCGATACAGACGCTGAACTTTTGGCCAGCTTCACCACTATAGGCTATTGGGCAAATTACGTGTCTGATGATGATAAGATAAATTCAGCTGATTCTTTAACAAAAGCCAATAAAACATTTAAAAATCAATTACTTAACATTACTTCGCGCGAGCCAGGATCAATACAGCAAGCCATGACTGATCTGGTTTCCTTAGGTGTTTATATTGCAACCTCGGAAGACAAAAAGTTTAGAATATATTCTTGGGATACACAAACGGGCGGTTCGATGCGTTTTTTCGATAATGTTTATCAATATGCGGTTGAAAATGGAACAGCCTCGGAAGCGAATCCCAAAACCGATTTAGTAAAAGTTCCGCATGGCTTCTATACTCAAATCTTTACTGTTCCCACCAAAAAGGGTGTATTTTACATGGGGTATTTAAACGAGATTTACAGCAACAAAGATAATTACCAAGCACTGAAACTTTTTGGAATTGAAGGCGAGAATTTGAATACCCAGCTTAAATTGATTAAAACAAAAACAGGCTTACACAACCAACTTGGCTTTGATTATGATTTCTTTTCGGTGGTTGACCGACCCGAACGCCCCATTCAACTTATTGCCTACGATCCAATCAAAAAAAGCATTACCATTCCCGTGGTTTTAGCCAAAGGTCAGGTAAGCAGCAAGAAAATTGTGTATGTTTTTGACGGAGTGAATTTTGTGAAGGGGAAGTGATGGGGTAGTTTTAGTTTTTTGAGCGCGTGATTGTTTCGATTTTTATTTTGTACTTAAAACTTCTAACAATTTATAATTCAAATATAACTTTTCTTTACCCACTTGCTCGCTAGTTAAAAACCCTTCCTTTTCAAGTGCTTGCAAATAGTTGCCAACTGTCTTTAAATTACCTAAACCCGCTTTTTCTAATTCGTTGCGTTTTGTATAAGGTAAACGAAACAACTCTTCCATAAGATTTTTTGAATATATTTTTGGTAACTTTTGTTGTATCTCCGCTCCCATTTCATTCATCAAATTCTCGATTTCAGCTACTTGAACTCTTCCTTTTAAGGCAGTTTGTTCTACCATATCCAACATGTATACAATCCAATCTTCCCAATTCCCCTCTTCTGTTACTTTTCTAAGATTAACGTAGTATTTGTCTTTATTTTGAATGATATAGTTACTTAAATAGAGTGCTGGAAGATCAAGTAAGCCTGTCATTTTCAGATATAATAATAGAATAATTCTTCCTGTTCGACCATTGCCATCAAAAAATGGGTGAATTGCCTCAAACTGATAATGAATAATTGCCATTTTCACCAATGGGTCAATTGAATCATCTGCATGTATAAAATCTTCTAGATTTTTTAGCTTTTCTCTAATAACGTTTTCTCCTTCTGGCGGTGTATAAACTACCGTGTTTGTTACTGGGTTTTTTAATTGCGTGCCAGTCACGTTTCTAATACTAGATTGATTCTTTTTTATGATTTGCATTACTGCAATAAAAAGATTGGTGGTGAGGATGGGTCGATTCTCTATTTGCTTAACACCAAACCACAAAGCATCTTTGTAATGCATTACTTCTTTTGTTGCTGGATTGTCATTTTTCTTCTCAACAATTGAAGCCTTGAATAGTTCATCTTGTGTTGTAATTATGTTTTCAATGGCAGAACTTGCTTGTGCTTCCTGTAAATTTATTGTATCAATAAATAGGCTTGGGTTGGGTAAATTAGTAATTGCTCCTTTTAGTTCTGACAAGGCTCTACTGGCAGAGATCGTTTTTTTAAGTATTCGAGTAGTTTCTATTTCCGTTTGTGGTGGCAATAGTGGTAAGTTATTGTATGGTATTTCAGAATTGTAGCCTATTTTTTTACTCATATTACTATCTTTAAACGAAGGCGTTTATTACTCTCGACCTGCAAACGAGGGTAAATATAGTGAAAATTTACTCTCGTTTTCGTTTTAAGGGTAAATTCCGCCCTCGTTTGACTTCTTTTCGGAGGTTGACCGACCCGAACGCCCCATTCAGTTAATAGCCTACGATCCAATCAAAAAAAGCATTACCATTCCCGTGGTTTTAACTAAAGGACAGGTAAGTAACAAGAAAACTGTGTATGTTTTTGACGGAGTGAATTTTGTGAAGGGGAAGTGAGGGGATTGGTTTTAGTTTTTTGAGCGCGTGAGATCTTTTTTTCAATATTGAAATCCTAATATCCTAAATTCTTCTCAGAAATTTAGGTCAAAATAGAAACAAACTCCCCAACAACTCTCATTTGCGCACCATTTTCATCATTAATTTTAATGCTGTCGTATGAACTATCACGCGAATTAGGCCTTAAGTCAATGGAAATATGTTCCCAACCTTCGTCCGAAACAATTTTTTCACTCGTATAAGTCTTAATTGTAAAGGCAGAATTGAAATCTTGATCTTGCACATCAATATTTTCAATTAGAACTATTTTTCCGTTTCTACTGCCCCCCAAATAGGGTTTAAACAAGCAAATTGAGCCGTTAGGGATCACTTTATTCATAGATTCTCCAATAATTCTACATGCAAAGTAGCCATCTTTATATAGATGCTCCGGAACTTGAAATAAGGTAAAATCTTTTGTTGCTTGCATCTCACTAAAAGTTCCCGCAGCTGCATAAAAATCATACAATGGGATAGTATTTTCCTCAATCATTTCAACATCTTGCTCATCTAAAACTAGTTTTTCATGCGCAATAGGCGATAAGACACTATGCTTCGCAGCCCCCGTATCTTCAAGATAATTATACATAGAAGCAGTAACGGCATTAGATAAATTGAATCGAAATTTTACTACCGAGACATTTTTACCAGCGTCATTGCTTATTGCAGCTTGTTCAACTTGACTTAACTCTGGACTAACATTTCCCATGTAATAAAAATCAATTCCTTCGTCATTATTTTTTTTGATAAATAGAGGAAGTCGTATTGCCCCATTTTTACCTAAAATTGATTGAACATCACTACTCGCTATTTTTCGATTAGATTTCGACATCCAGTTAAATTCTTTGGTGTTAAGAAATTTATCTTCGTATTTGGTAGATGCAGATATATCATCACTTTTATGGTAGTTAACAAAAATAGGACAATGCGTATTATCAGCGCTAACTAAATAACCCCCAACATTCTGAGCAACAGGATTTTCCCTTACATTTAATATTCTAAATACATCTTTTCGAGAATATTTACGATAAAGTACAAAACCATTTTGCCAGTTTTCAATTTCAAATTTCTTATCAAATTCGCAAATGGAATAATCCGTAGAATCCAATAAGAATTTTTTAAATGAAACATGTTTTAAGTCTGAAAGAAATTCGCTTGAAAACTCGAAATCGTTATTCTGAAATCTTAAAATATCTAAATTATAGATTTGATTAACAGGCATTAATTTGCCCCCAATGTTTTCCCTAATAAAGTTGAAATTCAAATTTGACACGCACGATAAAACAGTTTCGTCGGTAACCTGATATTGATATTTTTCTAAAACAACTTCACGCAAATCACTTAAAGACAGTTTTCCATTCTCAATCAATAACTTAAGTATTAAACTCTCCTCAACCCTTTTTGAATTATTAATTTCTTTTGAAAACAATTCTAATAGTTTTATCTGCAACTTTGACAAATCATGCTGAAATTCAGTCTCGACTTTAACAACGAAATTAAAATACGAGTTAGCGTAATTTACATACAAATAAGGATCTCTAGCGCCATGATCTATAAAATCCATCATCATTGGCACTCTACCTAACCTATATTTCAAAAGACTGTAGTCTCTTTTTAAATCATTGATTAATTGCATATTAGCAGAATCAATGGACTTAAATATTTTTTCTTTGGTTATTTCATCAAAATTAATTGTTGAAGATCCTGGTATCATCCTACTCCCTTCAGTTATTAACTTTCTTAAGGCATCTTTATTATAAGATGTATCACCATATAATGCTACTGGGATTAAATAATTGTTTTCATAATTTCCAATAAAATCTATTACTGTTAAATAGTGTTTTCCTTCAACTTTTCTTAATCCTCTACCTAATTGCTGAACAAAAATTATTGCCGACGCCGTTGGACGCAGCATGATAATTTGATTAATTTTAGGAATATCTATTCCTTCATTAAAAATATCAACGGTAAAAATATAATCTAGTTTGTCATTCAAATTATCCGACTCTAACAACGCAATCGATTTGGCTCTGATATCATTGGAGCTATCACCGGTCAAGGAAACAGTTCTAAAGCCGTTGTTATTAAACAAATTCGATAATTCGATAGCTTCTTCTTTTCTCGAACAAAAAACTAAGCCCCTAATAATCCCATTGTCACATCCATAAAAATTAGAATGCTCTATTATCCTTTTAACTCTTTCATTTGAAACTAATAAGTTAAAACTCGACTTTTTTTCAATTAGATTATTTTCAATGGTTAGATCCGACACGCCGTAATAATGAAAAGAACTTAGCATTTCTTCTTCCATTGCTCGGTTTAATCTTATTTCATAAGCAATGTTGTGATCGAATATTTGAAAAATATCTTGACCATCAGTTCTTTCTGGCGTTGCTGTCATTCCTAAAAGGAATTTAGGCATGAAGTAGTCTATTAATCGAAAATACGAATCTGCACCAGATCTATGCGTTTCATCAATGATAATATAATCAAAATGATCTTTTTCAAAGTTTTCGAGGTGCAAGGATTTGGAAATTGTTTGAATAGTTGAAAACACAAAATCACATGCTAAATCTCTCTGATTTCCAGAATACAATCCCATGGATCTGTTTTTGCCAAAAACTTTTTTAAATGTTTTCATGGCTTCTTCTGCAATGGTTAATCTATGGACCACAAACAACAATTTCTTTGCTTGAAATGCAAGAGCATCGAACGCTGATAAATATGTTTTCCCTGTTCCTGTTGCAGAAATGATTAACGCTTTATTCTTATTTTCCCTTCTTAATTTATTCAAATTAAATAAGGCTTCTTTTTGCATTGCGTTAGGTGCAATAACTATTTGATTTACAGTTGTATCTGTATTCTGATTTTTTTGATTTACAAGAAATTGATTCTTATAAATTTCTTCATACGACAAAATAAAATGTGGCGTGACTCGTGTAGCTTTTTTAAACTCCAATTCAAATTCACTGACAACCTTTTCAACTATTCCACTGTCAGTTAAGGCTGAAACTTTTATATTCCATTCATGATTAGTTGAAAGAGCTTGAGCGGTTAAATTACTACTTCCAATAATAAGGTTGTAATGCGAATCATTTTTAAAAATGTAACCTTTTGCATGAGCATTTCCCACCGTTGCTATCCTTAAATCTATATTTTTGAACTGCAACAATCTTTTTAACGCCTCTGGTTGGGTGAAATTTAAATATTGAGAAACTAACACCTCCCCTTTTATCCCACGTTCTTCTAATTGTTTTAATTTGTTAATTATAGTTGCTACACCATTGGTGGTAACAAATGCAACTGAGATATAAAACTCACTGCAATTATCAAGTTCTTCAAGTATGTTGGATAAAACTTTTTTAGGTGGATTTTTTTGATTGACAAGTAACTCCGGTTGATATTTGTCATCGGATAAAATATTTTTATCTACATAACCGGTTTGTAAGCTTGAATTGAAAATGTGAATTAAATCATTCATTAATCATCAATTTTTCAACGATTGGTATATCCGCAGCAGCCCAGTCTAATGTAACTAATTCAGATTTGTTTAACCAACAAAAATCAATATGCTCAGTCAACGTAATAATAGGGTTTTCGCACTCACAAATAAAACTATGCATGGTAAGTTTAAAGTCAGGATACTCATGAAAAACAGTTAAAAACTCTTCTCTTACAATAATATCCATTTTCAACTCTTCCAGAATTTCACGTTTGATAGTAATCTCTTTGGTTTCTCCAAGTTCCATTTTACCGCCAGGAAACTCATACTTTTTTGAAACATAATCGTACTTGTTTTCACCACGCTGAACACATAAAATTTTATTATCGTTAATTATAATCGCTGCTACAACTTCAATGCTTTTCATATAGGTTCAGTTTTACGCTGGGAAAGAATGATAAAATCACTCAAAGCTAACAATAATAACCAACCGCAAAACTACTAAAGTAAGGTAATTGAAATTATTATCAACACCTTCGCCTACCTATGCTGATCAACCAAAACAACATTACCATCTGGGTCTGTAAACATAATACTCGCAGGACCTGAAGTTGTTTCGTCTGCTTCGGCCGCCAAGGGAATGTTGTTGCTTTTCAAATGTTTTTGAATGTGACGCACATCATCAAAATTTTCTATGTTTTGAGCATTTTCATCCCACCCAGGATTGAATGTCAAAATATTACCTTGGAACATGCCTTGAAACAAACCAATGATGGCGTTTTCATTTTTCATGATAAGGTAATTTTTATCCATTCCACCACCAAGCTGCGTAAACCCAAGTGTTTCATAAAAAGCTTTAGATACTTTTAAGTCTTTCACATTCAGACTCATTGAGAATGCTCCTAGTTTCATAGTAGTTGGTTTTGGTTTATTTTGAATTTTGGAAATTGGCGCGACTTTCATTTCGCATTGCTTGTCAAAGATACGGTTAGAACCATAACCGAGCGCGAATGCTCCAATTATGCTTATTGTTATTAAAAGATTTTTTTTCATGTGTATTTTATTCGATCGGTTAAATCTGGTTTAAGAATATGCGGTATTTCGTAAGTTAAGTATTGTTTTAAATAGTCTGTATTTTCATTGTAACTAGCAACAAGTAATTCCAATTCATTGTATTCCAATTCTGTGTAAATATTAAATTTAACAATGGATACCTTCTCCTGTTTGTTCTTATAAAACAACATTGCATTACCTGATCGTGCATAATCTCTGGGTACATTAAATCCGCAATATTTATCAATAAAAAAAACTAATTCGCTACATTCTGAAATCAACAATTCAACTTCATCATTAATAGTAATCGACAGCTCTGAGAATTTAACTTTTCCGCTAAAACGACTTAAGCTAGGCCAATCCGAATATAATCTACGCACATATTTATCCGACACAATAACACCAATAATTACAATGCCAATAGATAAAAATACAGTCAATTCTTTAGAAATCGGTGAGTAAACGACGAACCCAACCATTAAAATTGCAAGAATTAAAGACCGCACGACTCTATTCAAGCATCCATAATTAGAAACAATGTTAAAATCCTTAGGATACGAATTGAGTATTACGTCTTTCATTTAACCAACACCTTTTCATACGCCCTGCGTGCAGATCCTCGGAAATAGACTTCGCCGCAATAGGTGTAGCCTAATTTTTCAAAAATGTTTAGCATCGGGAGGTTGTCAAAATTCGTATCCACTTTTATGCTCCAAATGTTGTTAGCTCGCGCAAATTCTTCAATGTAACTGAACAATCGCTTTGCCAATCCTTTCCCTAAGTGATTTTCATCTATTGCTACGCGGTGAAAGACAACAAAATCATGGTTTGTAAGCCATTTGCCAACGATATTAGCATATTCAGGTTCATCGTTGATCAGAATTGCGGTATATCCAATGATCTGCTCATGTTCAGTAAGCACGAATCCAACTTTTTTCTCAATGTCACTTTTAATAACCTCAGGATTGGGGTAACCGTCTTGCCATTGCTTACTGCCCTCGACCTTTCTTCGTTGAATGGCCGCAGCAATTATCTCCCAAATTTGTGGAATTTCCGTAACTGTTGCTGGTCTAAAATTGGTATTCATTGTTCAGAGTTTGTTGCTTGATGTAAAAATAAGATTTCAAGTTATTTTTGCCTTGTAAAACTATCAATTCTTTGGGCTTCGCCAATCATTTTTACTTTTCTTACCTCGACTCACGGGCTCCCTGCCCTAGTCTTCGTCTTCATAAGCTTTCGCTTGCTCTTGCTTGATAAAAAAGAAAAGTAACAACTTAGCGAAGCGTTTTCATGAAGACAAATGTAAAAAAATATCTCAATTGGGATTTCGCTGATGAATTGATTTTTCGGATTAATCCTGTCCATCAAAAATCCGATGAATCAAAAATCCCGCGAATCTGTGAATCTCCTAAATCGCGGTGCTGACAATTTGCGCCAATTCAGTTTGAATTAACCGCGAAACTTCATCGTTTTTACTAAATAAGGCAAAATGTCCACCATTCGTAATTTTATGGTCACAATGGATAAACTTGATCGGTAAAACATGGTCATTAGATCCATGAATGTGATATACATTTTCTAGGATTGCTTCATTTTTCCAGGTAACAATGCAATTCAATGCCCATTTCAGAAACTTGGCATCGGTTTCCTTAAGAATGATATTCAACAGTGCTTTCTCTTCTTTGGTTTGAATTCCAAAAAACCAATACGTAAAACGATTTGGGAATTTCAATAATTTGGAAGGTAGCAGGTAATGAAATTTGATTTTCCCCAACCAACGGTAATAGTACGGTATTTCAAACTTTCCTTTGGCCGATGAAATTAGAATAACTTTTGAAGTCTTAATTTGCTTAGCCAACTCCACGGCAATCATTCCACCAAATGACAAACCCATTATAATTGGATTCTCTATTGTGATGGGTGCAGAAATTCTAAGCGCATAGGCTGACATTGACTCATTGGCTAATGGAGGAATCCAGTCGATATGAATTGGCGTATATTTTCCAAAATCGAGTTTCGCAAATACCCTACTGTCTGCGCCTAAACCACTAAAAATGTAGATTGGGTTATTCATTGCAAGCATTATTTATAAGATAATCTCTAAGATTTCTGTCTCATCATGTTAACCGTAAAGCCACCCAACAAAAGGATCACGGCGCCCATGATCACCCAAAGCACTGTTTTATTCTTAAACAATGAATCTTTTACTGGAATAACGGTTGCTTCTGCTCCTACTTCTTCACCCAATTTAAGTGCGCTCATTTGCACTGGAATTTTATCCGTAAAATGCTCAATATCATAGGTTGGAGCGCCAACAGTTAAACTTCCATAACATAAGAAAAAATGTTTATTTTTGGTGAAGCGCACCAATAATTCATGTTCGTAACCTTCCACCACCACTTTTTCAATTGCCAAGGGTGCGTTGTCGTCGTTCTCAATGATTAGTTTGAATTGGCTCGCCAACGTACTTTCAAAATGGAATTCATTTTTATTGATGGAATTCAAGGTTCCCATTCCCATATTTATCCAATTGTAAACCCAGCCAGTTTCAGTTTTGATACTGTCAGCTAAATACTGGAGCGTTACCGGACGGTAATAATCGAAATCGCTTTTTGCTTTTACGGTAAACCTGCTCACGGGCACTTTACTTATTAGATCGAAATAAACTATGGATTGCTTTTCAGCTTTTAGGGTTTCAGTGCGTAATGATTTCACTCCATATTCAGTATATTTTCCTTGTGTTACTTCATTCATAGAAAGATCTGCGGTATTGAGTCCAGGATTCCCTTTGCTTTCAACACAAAGTCTAAAATAACGGTAGGACGAATTTGGAAAATTAAGGTCTGTGTATTCAAAATCCATTTCACCTTCATGTATT
>JAYSRU010000116.1:0-41203 GCA_043720875.1 Crocinitomicaceae bacterium | reverse complement strand
GTACTTCTCCAAATAAAACGCTCGGATTTTTCACAGAATTGGGATATGCACAACCGTTTAGTCCAACGTATACAAAAGGCAATTTGTATCGAATTGATTCAAAACTTTTGCAGTTAAAAGTAGGAATCAGCATCAATTTTTGATTCCAAGGGAATTAGAAAACAAAAAAACCATTGGTCAAATGACTAATGGTTTTTTGTGTAAAAGTGTAGCGTTGAAACTTTAATTCGTGTGCTTAATTTATTATAGCGTCCAATCAAAAGTACCCAAATCTTCCAAACAAGCTGTAAGCAAGTCGATACTACCTTGAATATCTTCTTTATTTGCCATTTCAATGCTTTGATGTAAGTGGCGTGTTGGAATAGAGACTGCTCCAGCAATAGATCCTCCCGGAGTCATGCGTTGAATCCCAGCGGTATCCGTTCCACCTGCTGTTAATATTTCTGGCTGCCATTTAATCTTGTTTTTGTCGGCCGTCTGTTTCATGAAATTCACCATGCGAAAATCACAAATTGTACTTGCATCCATTAGCTTTATTGCCGTTCCTTCACCCAATCGTGTAATTTGTTCGTGCGCAGAAGCTCCCGGTAAATCAAAAGCAATGGTTGTGTCTAAGCCAAACCCAAATTTTGGTTTGATATTCATCGCAGCAGTGTTTGCTCCACGAATTCCAACTTCTTCTTGCACGGTGAAAACGCAATAGACATCAAAAGGAACTGTTTTACCTTTCAACTTCCGTAAGGTTTCTATCAAAATAAACACCGCCAATCTGTTGTCTAAACTTTTAGAATTGACACAATCTCCCATCTCAATTAACTCTCGCTCACGGGTGATTGCATTTCCTATTGTTACCATTTCTTTTACGTCTTCAACTTTACGTCCAGTATCAATATAATAGTCTTCTAATTTTGCTACTTTATTGCGTTCGTCAGGCGTCATAACATGAATTGGCTTACTTGCCATCACCCCAATTATATCTTCTTTTCCATGAATAATAACGCGTTGAGCAGTGAGTGTTTTTGGATCAAAACCACCTAATGTGGTAAAGCGAATAAAACCTTTGTCGTCAATATGTGTAACCATAAAACCGATTTCATCCATATGGGCACCAATCATTACACGGTCTTTGTCAGTACCTCTTTTGATGGCATAAACATTCCCCATATTATCAGTTTCAACTTCGTCTGCTAAACCTGCCAATTCACTTAAAACTAATTTACGTACGCGGTGTTCAAATCCCGGAGCTCCAGGCGTCTTACAAATATCAGCCAGCAATTTTATATTCATGATTTATTTTTTTGATTTAAGGAATTTCGAAGGTAGAAATAATTCTTGTAAAGGGATGTTCTATTATCTAATTCAGCTCGAAAGTTATAAACGCGTCGTGTTTGAATACTTAGCTATACGTTTGTATGATTGTTGTCATTTATTCCAACGTTTTTTATTCGATTTAGGCATAAAATTTTATCTTTTTAGGCTATTCTGCTTACATTTGTAATAGCTTTAGAAATCGGTATCCTCATGAGAATTGTTCTTTTTGTTTTAATTTTTTTAATCGGCGTTTGCACGGTTTATTTTATGAATGATGGGAAATCGAAACCCTTACCCATTATTAATCCTACGGATCTGAAAAAAGAAATGGTTGACTCAACGTTATTGAGAAAAGGTTTCGGTCATACGATTGGTGAATTTGCATTTATTGACCAAACTGGAGAAGAAATTTCGTTGAAATCTGTGAAAGGAAAAATGTTTGTGGTGGAGTATTTTTTTACAACTTGCGGAAGCATTTGCCCAATAATGAATCAACAAATGCAACGCGTTCAAGAAAAATATAAAAATAGAAAAGATTTAGCTATCCTATCATTTACGGTAGATCCTGAAACGGATACGCTTTTACAAATGCAAAAACACGCCAAATACTTAGGTGCTAAATCAGGTTTTTGGCATCTCCTAACTGGAAACAAGGAAGAATTGTACGCATTAGCGCGTAAGTCTTTCTTTGTCCTTAAACCAGCAGAAACAGTAAATCAGGGAGATGCAAACAGCGATTTCATCCACACGAATAATTTTGTTTTAGTAGACAAACAATTGCGCATTCGTGGGTATTACGATGGCACTTCAAAAAAAGAGGTAGACAAGCTTATCCGAGACATTGCCATTTTGGGAGAGGAAAAGGTAGCATTCCAATAGTCGTTTTTTTTTTTCAATAAGTATTTCTCAATTCACTTATCTTAGCAAAAATTTAAAATTAAATATTATGAAAAAATTTGTACTTTTTATTTCAGCTTTAGGGCTTTTCGCACAACCTATTTCAGCGCAAGCAACTGCCATGAATTTTAGTGGTGTTGATTGCTCTGGCGCAAACGTTAATTTGTTCAATGATTTGGACGCTGGAAAAGCTGTCGTGTTATTTTATTACATGCCAAGCTGTGGAAGTTGTCCACCAGAAGCAACCAAAATTCAAACGATGGCCAATGCTATCAATGTAAATTACCCAGGGATGGTTAAAGGATATGCTTTCCCATTTCAAAATAGCACAACATGCTCATATTCTGCGAGTTGGGCTGTAAACAACAGTTTGCCATTATTCCAGGCAATGGATAGCGGCGCAACTCAGGTTGCATATTATGGTGGTTTTGGAATGCCAACTGTAGTTTTATTGGGCGGACCTGGTCATGCAAAACTTTGGGGAACTCAAAACTTTGTAACTGCAGATACTACAACAATGCATAATTTGATTATTGCGATGTTGACAGCAAATTTAGACGAGTCATCAAATGAATTATCAGCATTGAGTGTTTATCCAAATCCCGCAAACGACGTATTAAACGTAAATTTCACATTAGCAAATGCGGGTGAAGTTTCAATTGAATTACTTGACCTTTCTGGAAAACTAATTACAAGTGTTTCGAAAGAACAAATGGAATTGGGAGCGATGCAAAAGCAATTGAATGTTGCTGAAATAGTAAGCGGAAGTTACCTCTTAAGTGTTTCTGTAAACGGTTCAAAATCAATCGAAAAAGTAAACATTATTCACTAGAATGTTTATTTTCTTAAAACATATTATTCCAGTAAGTTCACTTTGTTTTGGGTTTACTGGAATTTTTTTTTCTCAAAGTTATTACCATTCCCCCAACGATACGCTAATTGCGTATGCTGAATTGGAAGGCTCTGTAACGATGAACATTACACAAGTTCATCCAACACTGGATACCTTGTATTTTGTGTTCGAAAAATATTCGGTAGATATGCCTCTAGGTTGGGTTGCTAGCATTTGTGATAACAGCAATTGTAATACTTCATTGATAGATATTGACACCACGAATGCTGTTTTACCTGGAGATGATGGTTTGTTATTAATTCATTGTGCCCCGCACACCAATTTAGGAACTGCAACAATTCGTTATACCATTCGTGAAATAAATGCACTCACACCGCCAGATACTTTAACCTGGATAATACATGCAAACTCAGCAGCAACTATTCTTGAGTCTGCTGAAAAACCAAAAATTGCAATTCAAAATCATGAGATTAAAATATATCCTCAGCTAGCGCAAGGAAATGTTTTGTCTATTTTTGATCTAATGGGAGCACTTGTTTTTCAAACTTCTATTTTCGAGAATACCTCAATGCTGTTGCCCGAAAAGCTTGCTGGAATATATTTCATTCAATTTTCAAGCAATGGGCAAGAGTTCAAACAAAAAATACTCATTCAATAATTCAAAACAAAATGCTTAGATTAATAAAGAGTTCCATAGTAGTCGTACTATGTTTAATTTCACTTACCGGAACTGCTCAAAATGCATTGGTGATTCCTCCCGCACTAACAGGCACTAATTTTAATTTGAACGTTCAAACAGGTTCAAAAGTATTCTATACCGGTACAACAACTCCAACGTATGGGATTAATGGCGCATTTTTGTCGCCTACAATAATCGTTAACAAAGGAGATGTAGTTACCTTAAATGTGATTAATGGTTTGCCTGTTTCTACCACAATGCATTGGCATGGTTTGCATGTTGCAGCAGAAAATGATGGCGGACCGCATCAAATCATTCTTCCGGGTACAACATGGAGCCCTACTTTTGAAATATTAAATGATGCGGCCACATTCTGGTACCATCCGCACGGAGATGCTAAAACAGAATTGCACGTTGGAAAGGGTTTAGCAGGAATGTTTATTGTACACGATCCTGCCGAGTTAGCCTTAGGATTACCAACAACCTATGGTGTTGATGATTTTCCTCTAATCGTTCAAAGTAAATCGTTCGACGATTTGCAACAATTTTCAATAGCAGATTTTATGGATACAGCAATTATGGTCAATGGAACAATAAATCCATTCCTAAATGCACCTGCACAAGTGATTCGCTTACGAATAGTAAACGGAAGTAGTATGAGGTCTTTTAATTTTGGATTTTCAAACAACATGAGTTTTTCTCAGGTGGCCACAGAAGCTGGAATTATAAATGCGCCAAATGCTATGACTAGAATTTTAATATCTCCTGGTGAAAGAACTGAAATTTTAGTAGACCTTTCCGCAATGAACGGACAATCACTTCAATTGATGAACTATGGATCAACTATTCCAACTGGAGTTTATGGAAGTAGCACGGTTGGTGTTTGGCCAGATACGATTGTTGACTATCAATACAATGATTTGAACGGTGCTGATTTTGAATTGTTAACCATTAATGTTGGGGCGCCTATAATTGGAGCAATTACAACAATACCTTCCACTTTAATTCCTTATGTTCCAATTCCAGCCGTTAACGCAACGTTTGACCGTAGATTTGTGCTAGATACAATTGGCATGTTGCCAGGTGAAACGCCAAATAGAGCTGCAGGTCCATTTGGCATCAACAATACAACGTTTGACATGGATGTAATCAATCATTCTGTAGCATTAAACACTACCGAAACTTGGACGCTCATCAATAAAACATTGATCGCTCATCCTTTTCACATTCACGATATTTCTTTTAATATTCTAGAAAAAAGTGGCGTTGCTCCTCCAGTTTTTGAGCAAGGTTGGAAAGATGTTGTGTTGGTAATGCCTGGAGATAGCGCCAAATTCATTGCTAAATTTACAACGTTTGCAGACCCTATGACCCCATACATGTACCATTGTCATTTGTTGCACCATGAAGATGATGGAATGATGGGATCGTTCATCGTATTTGACCCAAACGCAGCTATTACGGAAGAAGCTACGGCATTAAATCTAAACGTATATCCCAATCCAAGCACAGGTTACTGGAATGTTTCTGGTTTAACTGAAGCGGTAAACATCCAATTGACCAACACATTAGGACAAGTGGTATGCACAGCGAAGGTTGAGCAAACGGACGGAGTATTCACGTTGCCCAATCAACACTTAACAAGTGGCATTTATACCTTAACCATTCGCGGACTGCAAACAAACCAAACGTTTCAGGTTCAGAAATAGGAAGGGAATATCTGTTTCTTTAGAAAAAAACCCAATGTTAGTAGGACCTAACAAAATCGAAATAACGTACAATGAAATATTATCAATTATTTATAGATACGGACAATAATCTTGAGACATTTAATAGCATAACAAAGCTATTGGGCTTACAACCAACTGAAACAGAATATGATAAAACATCAAAGAATCGTTATAGTTCGTGGATGTACATGGTGACAGAAAACGATACAGATCCTGGATTCGATTTTATTAATTCGTTTCTTGATATTCTAGAACCAAAATTTGTAAGCCTCCAAATACTTGGTGTAACGCCGGATAAAATTTTGTTTTGGATGCTTTATGAATATGATCAACAATGTGGAAT
Organism: Crocinitomicaceae bacterium; assembly: GCA_043720875.1. GTDB lineage: Bacteria > Bacteroidota > Bacteroidia > Flavobacteriales_D > Crocinitomicaceae > JAYSRU01. The sequence goes on along the minus strand of JAYSRU010000116.1, from coordinate 35,390 downwards.
GGAATTTCACCCTGACGAGATGATTCGACTTGGCCAAAGTAGGATACATTTAAATATTGACTGTTGGTCAAATAACTCTAACGAACAATGACGTTTTCTAAAACTCGCTTTGTCAAGCCCAAAAATATTTACGAATATTGGATTTATCCATCTAGGATTATTTTACATGAAATCTTGAATCAATGAAATTAGACAATCAAGCTAAAATTAGAGCGTATTTAAGCGTACTAGCTGTTCTTACAATTTTTCTAATTCGAGAATACACCTATATTCATCCTTTTAATACGGGATACTTTTTTTTGGGCCCAAAGTGGCAGTATGCTTCCACACGAACTTTTACTTGGTGGTATTTACTTGTGAGTTCAGTAATTATGATGCTACCACTTTTAAGAAAACAAAAAATTGGTTTTTTAGGTCTTTTACTTTTAGGTCTAGTTTTTATCAGACCTTTTATTCAGTATAAATTTCCTAAGGAAACTGCGATTGAATTTTATAAAGATCGTGAAGTTGAATTGAATCAAATTGTTAAGAACTATAGAAACGATCGAAATCGAATTATTGTTACTAAAGAAATTAAGAATTTGGGATTCGAAAGTCTTCAAGTTAGAGGAGGAACATACTACTTTATGGTATGTGATGAAGATTTCCCCTTTGGTGTTTGTTATAATGCTAAGAGCAACTTTCAAACCAATGATTTTGATCGCAATATAGAGTATACTAAAATTGATGCTAATTGGTCCGAATTTGATTTTTATACGAGTTAACTGTCACTCCCAAACCAACAAAAAGCGCCATCCGAATTATCAGATGGCGCTTATGTTTTAAATCACTTATTAAGATCGTTTCAAAATTTTCAAATCGAGGCGTTTTTAAAATTTCACAACTGAGTTAACCTTTGTTAATGAAGGAGTTATATTTTTGAAACAACGACGAGTTGGAATTTTTGACTGACTTATTTCTTTTTATGTATTGCCGAATACTTGTGCGTAGACCTCATAACCGGTTTAAATTCATCTATTCCAAGAATGGTAAACGAACCTCCTTCAGTTTCAAAATCGTCTTTAATGTGGTATAAGTTTTCAATCACCGAATGGTCCACCAATTTGCAATCTCTTACATCAAAAATAACATCTTGATCTAATTTGAATGTATCAATGTTTTTCTTAATTCCAATATAATTACTAAAAATTGCAGCTCCTGAAACTTTTAACGTGTTGCCTTCAATTTTAGATTTAGCCGAGAACAAATTAGCAATAGGCGCACCATGGTATAAATGGATCATTAGTTTTATTAGGATACCTGCAGCAATACCGATTAACAGATCTGTTGCTAGGGTAACAATAATTGTAGCAATAAAAACAATCACTTGATCCATTCCGATTTTTGCCATGTGTCCAAATTCTCTTGGGTGAGCTAATTTATATCCAACTCCAATCAACATAGCAGCAAGTGCCGAGCTAGGAATCAAATCACTAAATGTTACAGCAAAAATCAAGAACAATAAAATGAAAACGCCGTGAAAGAAGTTAGCCCAACGAGTTTTAGCCCCGTTACTAACGTTGGCAGAAGAACGTGCTACTTCGCTGATCATTGGCACACCACCTAAAACTCCAGCAATGATATTTCCAATTCCAACTGCAATTAAATCTTTATTGGTATTTGATTTACGTTTCCATGGATCGGACATATCGATCGCTTTTACCGTAAGTAAAGCTTCTAAACTACCCACCAAAGCAAACATAATTACAAATTTTATGAAAGTACCGACTTGGCTCACTCCGGCAAAGCTTACGTTAACACCCAAAATATCAAAAAGTCCTTTATCAAAATGAACGAGCGGTGTAAAGGCTTTAACTCCATTTGCTGGATCAGCAGCAATATTATGAATGTTTAAGAACATTGAAAGCGGAATTGAAACAACTAAAACAATTAGTGGTGCTGGAATTTTTTTCAAAAAACCAAACTTTAACATCGGCCATCCAAAGACGATAAGCAAACTCACTAATCCAACGATTACAACTTCTTTATGCAAGAAAAAGTTACTTAAGGTATTTGGGATAAGTTGTAACAATTCTAGCGGTTCAACCATAGATTTGCCTTCTTCTGTCATTGGACTAACTCCAGCTAGAACGTGGATTTGTTTACTAATAATGATAATACCGATTGCAGCTAACATTCCATGAATCGCCGATAAAGGGAAGAAATCACTTAATTTACCAAGTTTGGCAAGACCAAAAATTACCTGTAAAACACCCGCAACCACAACGGCTCCAAGTGCAAGTTGCCAACCATACTTTCCAATTTCTTCAAGTGTGGAACCGATCGGAGCACCAGCACCAAACTCGGCAACAGATCCTGCAACAATAACGATCAATCCAGCTGCAGGGCCTTTGATTGTCAATTTAGATCCTGCAAAAAAGCTAACTACAATTCCACCAATCATGGCGGTTACTAAACCGTAAATTGCTGGGAAATCACTTGCTTTTGCGATCCCTAATGAAAGGGGCAATGCTAATAAAAAGACCAAAAGTCCTGAAACTATGTCGCTGCTAAAATTTTGTTTTAATCCAGCTAAACCATCTAAGGGTTCTACTATTTTTTTCTTTGTGTTCATGTTCTATATTTTTAAAGTTATTTTATGAGTTTTTATAAGGAACCTCGTGATACGTTTCACTGTGTGGTCCTAAGAATGTTCGTGTATAGATACGCATTACTGATATTCCGGTAAAAATAAAACCACTAGCTACAAGAAATGCAAGTAGCAATTGATCTTCGTGAATGTGGCTTAATACCAAATCGACGCCAATAAATGTTGGAGAAATTGGGAAAGCCATTAGCGCAAGGCAAGCAATTAGAAAAACATTATTCATTTTCGGATGCACGTAAGAGTGCCCATGGTATTCGTTGAGATTGAAACTTACTAAGTCTTTCTTCATTTTTGTCATGAGAAAAAACCCAAGGATACCGCCAAATACAACTCCACTTAAGTAAAACAATGCTTCCAATACTTCGAAGTGTTCGTTAAACGAAATAGCGATTACTACAAAAAAGTGGTTCATAATTAGTAAAAGCCATGCTAATTGTGGATTTTTTCGTTCCGAATGCGATTTTAAAACCATCAGGAGGCCGATAAATGCAAAGGCAGAAGGCAGCACGTGGTGGAAAGCAACGGAAATATATTCTTGAAAAAATAAGCCCGTACAACCAATTATTAGTATTGGAACAAATAGGAAGAGTAAGCTCCGAAGCGTCAAAAAATCCAACTTTTTACCCATCGCCTTCAACGGCTTCCAGATGATGAGGTCGATAAATTTATCTAAATTAAACTCTTTAATACTCAAGACGTATAGGGTGTATTTTAATTTAGTAAACTTTTCATTGCCCAGTAATTTGGGTTTGAAGTTAAAGAATTGATCACGAATCAAGTAGCTTACAACAGAGGGTGAAACCAATAATTGATACGACCTTAAAAATGCATTACCTGCAAAATGTATCAAGGCTAATTCATCCAACCCTAAGGCAATTTCGATGAAAACAATACCAATTTGGGCGATGGAGGAATACGCAATTTGACTTTTTGCTGACGATTGAACACGGGCGATCAATGATGTTACTATTGCCGTTGACAATCCCAAAATTACAATTAATACACGTGTTGGTGTTTGAAACTCCCAAAAAGCGTAAGTACGCATCAATAAAAAAGCCCCAACGTGCACAGACAATGAACCGTAAAATATAGCACTCGATGTTGTAGGTCCTTCCATTGCTCTAGGTAACCAGGATGAAAACGGAAGTTGTGCCGATTTCGCAGCTGCAGCTACCAAGATCATGACGGAAATAAAGAAACCAATTAAGCTGTTGGAGGCTATTAAATCGTTACCGATATGATCGTGCGCCAGTTTGTGAAAAGTAATATTTTCATGAAACAAATGATGACTTGCCCACATGGCTAATATTAATCCAACATCTCCAATACGGTAAACAGAAAATACTTTCAAGGCATTTTTTACAGGAATATAGCGTTCGCGGTAAAAAGCGATCAATAAGAACGATGAAATTCCTAAAATCTCCCAACCTAAAAACAATGTTTCAAAATTTCCAGCAAGAATCACAATATTGTACCCTACAAAAAAGAGTAAAATGGTGTTAAAGAATCGTTTGTACCCCTTTTCTCTGTGTAAATATTTTCGACTGTAAATAGTAACCAACATGGTTAAATAAGAACCAACACCTAAAAATACAGCAGTTATTTTATCGAAGTAGAAATCAACAAAAAAGTCGTATTCTTTCGATTTGAAAAGAGAGAATTCTTTCAAATTCCAACTATGAGCTTTTGAGAGAAACCATAACACCAAAATTGCAAGAAAACACACTAAATGTGAACCTACCGTTGCAAAGGAAAGGATAGAAAGAAGGCGTTCCTTTTTTGACGAAACCAATAAACTTATTCCATATCCTAGAAGTGGAATAAAAACTAACAGTAATAAAAGCTGGTTCATAATGTGCTATTTTGAGGTTCAAGAATAAACACAGGAAGATTGTCTTGCTCTGTTTCTACAAAAGGAGTTATACTTTTGATGTGTGCCAAATCTTTGGTAACTGGCTCATAATCGGTGAATTCTTTTCCATTGAAATAATAGATTTCCTTTGTAGTGGGATGAATTACACTTAGATGAATCCATTGCTTTTCAAACCAATTGAACGTTGCTGGGTTGCGTTGAATTACATTCAAGACAACATCAGGAAAATGTTCTACAATCACCATGAGGCGAATAGGATCATGAACTTCGATCATCTGACTAGGCAATCCAGGTCTTAAATCTCCGTCGGTTCCATTGGCAACACCAAACAATCCCATTACGTTGTGTGACAATTTTGTGCCAGCTCCTAACTTTTGATTATCGACACGAGAAAAGTAATATTCTAAGTTTATCCCTCCGCATACAGGAGCAACAGCATTCAAAATATTCAATAAGTAATTTCCTTCAGGGTCAACTTCATAATCAAACGAGTTCATGAATGAGCGCCGATCCAAAAATAAATGCTTCGAAAGCGCTCTTCTACCCACAATGCATAATGCATTTGTAGCATGGTTTAATTCTGGTCTAGGCTCAAATAAGGATACCGAACGCACCTTTACTTTTTCATGTATTTGTGCAGGTGTAAGGCCAGAGTTAATTGATTCAAACCTACGTGAACGCTCTTTTGCATTCAAATCGGATGCTTTATAGAAAGTTACTTGGTTTTGTGTGTGCTTCAATTTGTTTGCTTCACTGAGCAAATTCACATCATAAAAGGCAAATTGATCTCGTGATGTATCGCGCAAGGCACCAACAAACTGTGTGGATGCTGGAATATCAATTCCTCTTTCTCTTAAGATGGTTCTTACTTTGGGATGGTTCCCCATAAAAGATAGCGCGCGCGCATTTACAGAGCCTGGTCTACCCGAACAAGCGCCGCAATCGTAACCAGCGTAATGCGTATTATTTACACTTGTTGAACCGTGTCCAATAACATAAATAATGGATGCAAAATTTTCCACTAAACCTATACTTTTCAATACATTTTCAACACGAATTGCCATTTCTTCTACCTTAAACCCAATTTGCAGTTCATTTTCTAGGTCAGAACCCTCTACAAATTCGATGGATAAATTAGAATCTTTGTGCATGTGTTCAAATGAATGACTTGTTGCCGGACTCATGGAAGGTTTTAACAGATTGAGTCCAAGTTTTAATGCAGACCAAAATCCAAAAGTTTGAGCAACTAACCAACCTTGTAAAAGTGAATGCGAGCGTTTATTAAACACATGTTCTTTTCCTTTTACCTCAATATTATCTGTTTCCTTGATGAGGTATTTCGGAGTTACTGGAGCGGGACAAACTTTGGTGTAAAAATTTCCATTTTGGGGCTGGTAAAAGAACTCAACTCCAAAAAATCCTGGGGTACCGAAAGTTGCACATTGTGGATCAATTTCCTCCATATAACGGCGAATAGAACACTCGCGGTCATCAATACAAAGCAAGGCTTGAAAAGATTTTGATGCACTAGTTTTGTCATCATGTGACGCACCCCATTTTAATCCTGAAAGTACTTGATCATAATAAGTGAATTCGAATGCTTTTTGCCATAGGAACAATACGGTATCCATTTCGGTAATGGAAGTCGGCTCAAATAACCCTTCAGGTTGAGCGATCATGCCAATTCCCAAGGGCGCCCAATGTGTTCCAAACTTGTTATCTAAGGTATCGATTTCACAGATTAGCTCAAAAATAATAAATTCCTCCAGGGTTATTTTTCTCGGATCAAGTAAGCTTGAGGGCAAATCTTCGATGGCTGAAACCATCCCAGACCAACCTTGATGCGAAAATTGCTGATCGAATAAGTATTGGGTAAAACGAGATTCGTCGTGCACAATTATTTTGAGTAATTGCGTAATAGTAGTTTGCTTGTCCAATAAGAATTTCGCTGCTCGTGTTCCTTTAAATAAACTTACAGCACTGTTCAATTCTAGTTGTCTTAACGAGGCTAAGAAACCATCTTTGTGAATAGGAAAAGGTGCAATTGAAATCCCTTGATCTAAGTAATTACATAAAAAACGGAACAACAAGGGATGGTTAATGACATCTAAATCGATGTTATACTCCCGTTTCCACAAAGAACGCAATTGCCCAATTCTACTCGGCTTTTCATGTTTGTATGGTGTGTTTAGCAACTTTTCTGTCCAGTTTTCAAGTTCAGAAAATCCTTTTTCTTCTCCTAAAACTTTGTTTAGAATGACAGGTGAAATTTTACCCGAATGATAAAGTTCCCTATATTCATCGAGCGTTAGTGTGACTTTATAACCAAATATTTCAGAAGCCCGTTCAAGGGCGTCTTGAAAGTTCAATTGTTCAAATGCATGTAAAGTATTATGATGAATGAAGTCTTTTAGCGGAGCTTGTGCCGGCAAAAAATGTTTCAAATCATGAAGAACTTCATGTTCATCAAAAGATGAATGCGCTGTTTTCATACCAACGAAATTAAAGATGAATTATTAAAAGGTAATGTTTGCTCTACTAGCATAACATTAGAAGAATCTTAAAATATCAGAAGATTCAGATGCGTTGAAAAACGCTAAACAAAAAGCAAATGGGCTTTACTGTTTTTGTAAAGTAGGTAAAAAGGTATTTTTTGATGCGTTGAATGATTGAAGTTAGCCGTACTTTGCTTTAATTCAATAGTTGATCCAATGAACTTTAAAACGAATAGTGATTCAAGCTCAGAATCTTGTATTTCTTCTTCCTCTTCAGTTTCTTCTTCCAGCTCCATATCCTCAGATTGGTTCACATCTCCGATCGAAAGAAAGCAAAGTTTGGAATTGTTACTTGCGTCGCTGTGAGATGCAGCAACAGTTGGATTAACGGTATTAGTATGTGCTGTAACTTTAAAACTATTCAAAAATATTGAAAACACAAAGATCGCCAACGTGATTCCGTGAAGAAACTTGTAAGACCGTTTTGAATATTTGTTGAGTAAATTCATTTAGAATAGCCGAATTATTAAACGAAAGTACTTATTTTAAACTAATCTAAATAGCTGTCTTAACAAATGTATAACAGATTCTTAGTGATTATTTTTTTTTGAAAAATGAATAATCGCTGAAAACATTACAAAACTATCGTATTTGAATTTTTTTATGTGACTAATTAAGAACAATCGAAATTAGATATGAGACAACCGGCACATGTTTTAAAATGATTTTATGAGGAGTTTGAAAATATTTATGTAGTTTTGCGCCAAATTACTCTATTAGGTGAAGTTTTTCTTTTATATCATTGTTAGTTTTATTTACCAATTCACTTTTGCAAGTGAAAACATTGGTGAAATTAACTACGACGTAATTCCCCTTAGTAGCCAAAGAATTGATAACAATGAGTCAATTAATTGTTCGATTTCTACTAAACAAAATTTAGGATTAACCACACGCCTACGCAACTATTTTTTTGGCATACGGGATGGGAATAAAACCGAATCCAAAGAAAAACTAATACTCGGATTTGATACTCGTAATAAGTACACACACACTATTGACAAGAAAATAGCTTTTACCTATATTAAAAGTAATGCGCATATTTATTTTTTAAAACATAGTTTTTACATTCTTCATCAGTCCTTTTTACTGTAGAAACTCTTTGTTATAATTAATAATAGTGTGTTGTATATATTTTGTGTTTTTTTTAGGTCACATTATTATACACTAATTTATTTGGAGGTATAGCCTCTAATCTCTTTCCTTTTTATAGTATGAAAAAATTAGTTATCCAAGGAACTTTCCTTGTGGTGTTGCTTGTGTCTTGTGGACAGAAACAACAAGATGAAATAAAAAAATTTCAATTAAGTCAGCAAATGTTGAATGAATTGACATTTGATTTTGTTCAAAACACCAATTTGAGTGGTGATTTGCGCTTAACCGGAAAAGTAATTCCGGATGAAAATAACTTGGTTAACATCTACCCAATGGTTGGTGGAAAAGTTACCATGGTGGATGTAGAAATTGGTGAATTGGTATCTACTTCAAAACCGCTTGTCATCATAAATTCAGGGGAAGCGCGTGAGTTTGAAAAGGAATACATCAATGCAAAGGATGAATTTGAATTGGCTCAAAAGAATTATGATATTCAGTATGATCTAAATAAAACCAAGTTTAGTTCTGAGAGAGAATTGGCATACGCAAAGAAGGATTTACAACTTTCAAAAGCAGAACTTGCGCGTTTAGAAGAAGTTTACAAAGTTTATAACCTTTCGCAAGGTGGAAACTATGTAATCAAATCTCCTGTTGCTGGTTTTGTAGTCGAAAAGAAAATAGGCCCGAATATGCAATTGCGTCCAGACATGACAGATTACATTTTATCAGTAGCTCGATTGGAAGAAGTTTACATCGCATTAAACATTTATGAATCAGATATTTCCAAAGTAAAGCTAGGCCAAAAGGTTCAAATAAAGGCTTTTAGTTATCCTGATTCTGTGATTTTTGGCACAATTGATAAAATTGCCAATATGATTGACCCTGTAACACGTACAATTCAAGCAAGAATTTTGATAAAAAATCCAAGATTCATGCTCAAACCTGAAATGAATTGTGTTGGTATTGTAACTTACAATGAAAGCACAAAAATGCTCGCCATAAATAAAAATGCTGTGATTTTTGACAAAAGTAAAACCTTCGTTCTTATTTATCATTCGAAAAAGAAAATCGAAACGCGCGAAGTTGAAATTTACAGAGAAACAGAAGATCGAATCTATATTTCTTCGGGCTTGAAAGAGGGTGACAAATTAATCACTAATAATCAATTATTCATTTACGATGCGTTAAACGATTAAGTTTCAATTATTGAAATACTTAATTTTTATCACACATTAATACATTTAAAATGAATAAGTTAATTAAAAATATAATCAGCTTTTCGCTGAAAAATAAAGGGTTTACCTTTGCCATGGTAGGTTTAATTTCCATCGCTGGTGTGTATAGCTTTATGAAAACGCCACTGGAAGCTTTCCCGGATGTTACCAATACGCAAATAATTATTGTAACCAATTGGAAAGGACGAAGCGCGGAAGAAATTGAACGATTTGTATCCATTCCGATTGAGGTTTCAATGAATTCCGTTCAGAAAAAAACCAATGTGCGTTCAATTACCATGTTTGGATTATCGATCATTAAGATAATTTTCGAAGACGATGTAGATGATTTCTTTGCGCGCCAACAAGTAAACAATCAACTTCGCATGGTGAAATTGCCCGATGGAGTTGAGCCGGTTGTACAACCGCCTTATGGTCCAACAGGAGAAATCTTTAGGTATGTTTTGAAAAGTGAAAACCGAACTACAACAGATTTATTAACCATTCAAAACTGGACGATTGATAGGCAGCTTAGAGCTGTACCTGGTGTGGCAGATGTTGTAGCGTTTGGTGGACAAGAAAAAACATATGAAATTCAACCAGACCCATCTCTATTAATTAAATACGACATCAGTGCTCAAGAAGTTTTTGATGCAGTGCAAAGCAGTAATTTGAATGTTGGTGGTGATGTAATTGTCAAAAATGAACAAGCTTATGTTGTGCGAAGTTTAGGACTATTGAAATCGGTAGCAGATATTGAAAACATTATAGTCAAAAATTTTAACGGTATTCCGGTATTAGTTAAACACTGCGCAAAAGTAGAAATAACAGGATCTCAGCGTGTAGGTAAAGTGGGGCAAGATGAGATTGATGATGTAGTTGAAGGTATTATTGTAATGCGAAAAGGGGAAAACCCTAGTCAGGTTTTGGCCAGAGTAAAGGAGAAAATAGAAGAACTAAACAACGAGATTTTACCCTCAGATGTAAAAATGGAAACATTTTACGACAGAGATAACCTGATGGCATATTGTACAAAAACAGTTTCCAAGAATCTAATTGAGGGGATTATCTTTGTTACAGTAATTGTATTTCTTTTCATGGCAGATTGGCGAACAACTGTAATTGTTACTATTGTTATTCCACTGGCATTATTGTTTGCGTTTTTCATGCTATATCTCAAAGGAATGAGCGCAAACCTTTTATCCCTTGGGGCGGTAGATTTTGGAATTATCATTGACGGAGCCGTCGTCATGGTGGAGGGGATTTTTGTAATGCTGGATCATCATGCCAAAAAAGTAGGGATGGAACGCTTTAATAAAATTTCAAAACTAGGCATGATTCGTAAGACTGGTATTGAGATGGGAAAAGCAGTTTTCTTTTCAAAATTGATCATTATAACGGCACTAGTTCCAATTTTCGCTTTCCAAAAAGTGGAAGGAAAAATGTTTTCACCATTGGCATTTACCCTAGGATTTGCACTTGTTGGGGCACTTATTTTTACACTAACACTTGTTCCACTTTTGTCGGCGATCTTGCTTAAAAAGAATGTACGCGAAAGAAATAATCCAATAGTAAACTTTTTCAATCGAATATTTGGAAATGGAGTTGAATATTCGTTTAAAAATCGTCGAAAAACATTTATCATGTCGCTCGTGTTGCTTGGCGCAACGTTGTTTTCTGCGAAATGGATGGGAACCGAGTTTCTCCCGACCTTAAACGAAGGAGCACTTTGGGTGGAAGCAAAAATGCCGATGTCGATGAGTTTAGAAGAAACGACGAAAAAAGTACATGAGTTACGGAAAGATCTCAATACTTTTCCTGAAGTAAACGGGGTACTTTCTCAAACAGGTAGGTCTAATGACGGAACTGACCCAAGCGGTTTTTATTACGTGCAAATGCAAGTAAATTTAAAGCCAAAAGACGATTGGAAACGTGGTATCACTGTAGATGAATTGATTGGCGAAATGGATGTAAAAATGAAAAAATATCCAGGAATTAATTTTAATTATTCTCAACCCATCATTGACAATGTAGCTGAAGCCGTGGCTGGAATGAATGCAAATAATGCGATAAAAATATTTGGACCTGATTTAACGGTTTTGGATAGCTTGTCTTCACTCGTATTAGAAAGTATTAAAAATGTTAACGGAGTAAAGGATGCTGGAATTTTAAGAAATATAGGCCAGCCCGAAATCCAAATACATTTGGATAATCAAAAAATGGCAGTCTATGGAATTAGTGTTCAAAAGGCACAGAATATAATCGAAATGGCCATCGGGGGGAAATCAATTACGGAAAAGTATGAAGGAGAATCTAGGTTCGACATACGTTTACGTTATCCTAAAGAATTTCGAGATACAGAAGATAAAATATTAAAGCTGATGGTTCCAACATTTTCAGGATCAATGATTCAGTTGGGTGAAATTGCAAGCATAAAAAAAATAACAGGTCCCGCATTTGTTTACCGGGATAACAATAAGCGTTTTATTGGAGTTAAATTTTCAGTGCGAGAGAGAGATTTAGGAAGTACAATTGCCGAAGCTCAGAAAAAGGTTGAGGCAAAAATTGATATTCCAAAGGATTACTCCATAGTTTGGACTGGTGAATTTGAAAATCAAGTACGGGCTGCTGGAACATTGGCACAAGTAGTTCCAATATCCATTTTTGCGATTTTTATATTACTATTTATTCTATTCGGTAATGGAAAAGATGCTGGTTTAGTGCTACTAAATGTTCCTTTTGCGCTCATTGGAGGTATCCTTGCATTGCACATTACAAGAATGAACTTTGGGATATCTGCTGGGGTAGGATTTATAGCACTTTTTGGTATTTGTGTTCAAAATGGGGTAATTCTAATTTCGGTTTTCAAACAAAACGTGAAAGAAAAAATGGAGTTGAGTAGCGCAATTATTGAAGGAGTTAAAAGCAGGATTCGTCCAGTAGTAATGACTGCAATGATGGCTGCAATTGGATTATTACCAGCAGCACTCTCCACAGGAATTGGCTCCGAAAGTCAAAAGCCACTAGCAATAGTTATCATTGGTGGATTAATTACAGCAACGATTCTCACACTGCTCATTTTCCCAAATATATACTATTGGGCAAATGTGAAAAAATTCAATAAAAAAACTCAAAAAATAAGAATTCAAAAAAAATCAATCGAATTGGATTCAGATGATGATATCCGTATTTAAGCATTTAATTAAATAATATGAGAACAATACTATTCGTCTTTTGTCTTTTCATTATTGGAATGGCAAAAGCACAAAATGATAGCCTTTCTTTAAATTTTGAAGAGGGAAAATCAAAAATGCTAAAAGAAAACCTATTTTTGTTAGCAGAACATTATAACCTCGACCTAAAAGAGGCAGAAATAGAACAAGCAAGTTTGTGGGAAAATCCGCTATTTGTTTGGAATGCAGAAATGTACAGTATCGCCCAACATCGATATTTCAATTTTGGAAATCAGAAACTGATTCAATTGGAATATGAGTTTTCTGTTTCTGGAAAGCGTGTAAATGCAATAAAAGAGGCAAAAATTAGTAAAGAAATAGCGAGTTTGGCTTTTTCAGATGTTATCCGCGCGTTGGTGTATGATTACAGCGAAAAATTTTACCAATTATTGTCGTTGCGTGAAACCAATGCAATCTTAGAAAATGTGTATGCCGAATTTGAAAATCTGATTAAGTTAAATCAGAAAAAACTTGAGTTGGGTGCCGCTTCCGAAGTTGATGTAACACGTTTACGAGCAGAACACTTGGCGTTGCTCTCAGAAATTAATGGCAACAAAAATGACATTTCTCGCGTGCACGCAGACCTTTCAATGCTGTTAAACATAGATCCGAAAGTAAAGATTTATCCGCAACGAATTACACAATTTAGTGCTGGAATAATCGATGTACAACAACTTATCGACACCGCAAAAGTATATCGACCAGATTACCTTATGGCAATGCGCAACATAGATTTTTATCAAGCGAGTTTGAAAAAACAGCGTTCGGAAGCAATTCCAAACATTAACTTGGGTTACCAACCTTTAGACCAAGGATCTAATCACGTGCGACCTTATGCAGGAATGGTTTTTGAAATGAGTATTCCGATTTTTAACAGAAATCAAGGAAACATATCCGCAGCTAAAGTGCAAATAGAACAATCTAAATTGCAGGTTGATTATAAACTAAGAGGAATTGAGTCTGAAATTTACACGAGCTTTATGCAGTTTCAAAATGCTAAAAGCCTATACGATTCTTACGGTCAAGAGTTATTGGATAAAATGGCTGAATTGTATGCGAATGCGAAAATTAATTATCAAAAACGAAATATTTCACTCATAGAATACATTGATTATCAAAGGTCATACATTGAAAATCAAAAAAATTACATCGACGTTATAAACACGTATCGCCAAAACTTAAACCAACTCAACTTTGTAGTCGGAAAAAATTTAAATAATTAATTATGAAGAATTTAGCAACGTGTCTTGTGTTTATTCTACTCGGAGTAAACAATTTACTGTCACAAGTACAAGAAAAATCAAAACCAATTACGCCGTTTGAAAAAAAGCTTGTTTATGGCTTTGCTGTGAACAATTCTTGGTCAAATTATAGAGACTTAAAGGATTCATCATTTTACCGCCCAAGCCTTGGAATCCATTTAAAAACAGATTTCTTCTTCACAGAAAGCATCGGCATTACCCTCGGATTTGGTGTACAACAGCGCGGAATGGGAATTTATACGCCCGATCTTGATAAATCTATTGGAAATCCTGATTCTACTGGGCGATTACGGTATAAATGTACTACATTGGATTTGCCATTACAATTGGTGTATAGACACAAAAAAGAGGTTTTTAAAAACGGTCGTTTAATCGCTGGTTTTGGTATTACGCCGTCTTACATGTATAAGGCGCAACGCATTTGGAAAAGTGTGGATGATGGTTTTCACGAACCGCGCGTTATTACCGGCAATTATTCAAAAATTGATGTTCCATTGCGTGCTTCTTTAGGGCTAGACATTAATACGGGCTCCACGTTATTTCGCGTTCAACTTGTAGGAGAATTGGGCTTCAAAAAAATATATACAAACTCAATAACAGGTGCAAAATCGAGCCAAAACACGTTGATTGGAATTGACTTATCTTTCCTATTCTAAGTTGAAACGCTATTACTTCTTTTTCATAATTTCTTGTGTCCATACGCTTGGCTGGACACAAGATTCTATTATTGTTTTCGATAGACCAGGAATTGCAGAAAGTCCTTACATTGTGGATGTACAGCGTTGGCAAATTGAAACTGGTGTGGGTTATGCTGAATTTTCTGGAATTTCAGAAGCAGTTTTGCCTTCATTACTGTTACGAAAATATATTTTTAAAAACACCGAACTGCGGTATGCATTCAATTATGAACCGCAAATGTTGGCCATCATAAAAGAAAACATAAAAAGTGACTTTGATCCCATGGCCTTAGGCATAAAGACAAAATTGTGCAAAGAGAAAGGTATTCGTCCTGAAAGTTCATTCCTTTTAAATACATATTTTCCAATGCAACTTATTGGAAAAAAAAATACATCGGGTACATTCAACCTCGAAACGGGCTTTCAATGTCACAATAATTTTAATGAAACCTTTGGTCTGAATTATAATATCGGAACCATTTTTAGCAACATTGACACCAAAGGAATTATCTATTATTCAAGCTGTTTAAATATCAAAGTTGCTGATAATTTGGGACTTTTTGTGGAAACATTTGGTTACGTTCCCCTCCAAAAAAAACTAGAACTCGGCTTTGATATAGGCATAGTCTATAATCCTAATCGAAACTCTCAAATTGATATTTCAATAATTGATAATATTGAGTTTCAAAACCATTACGCAAGTGTTTTGATTGGATACTCTATTTTTTTCTACTAAACTTTCTCGCGAATTTCCTTTAGAAAAATTGAAGACTAAGCTAGATTTTGCGATGAACTTTCAATTTAACAAATTCTAACACTTTTCATGCGGATTTTTGGACTTTCTTTGTAAGGCATGAAAATATCCCAAAGTTTTACGACTCTCAAAAATGATTTACCTTCAGGTTTGGTCGTTTTTTTAATCGCCTTACCACTTTGTTTGGGTGTTGCATTAGCAAGTGGAGCGCCACTTATGTCTGGAATAATTTCAGGAATTATTGGTGGTGTTGTAGTTGGTTTTATCAGTAAATCTCCTATTAGTGTTAGTGGTCCCGCTGCTGGATTATCGGCCGTAGTATTGGCTGCGATTCATGAATTGGGATCGTTCGACGTATTTTTGATGGCACTTTTATTATCTGGATTATTTCAATTAATATTGGGTCTACTCAAAACTGGTTTTATTGCGAATTACATTCCGTCCAATGTAATTAATGGACTTTTAGCAGCAATCGGAATCATTTTAATTTTGAAACAAATACCTCACGCTGTTGGGTTTGATCGAGATGCAGAGGAAGATTTTAGCTTCTTTCAAAGAGATGGTGAAAATACTTTTTCTGAGTTATTGAATATTTTCACCTATTTTTCTTGGGGCGCGATTGTGTTGACCGTACTCTCCTTGCTAATTTTGATTTTCTGGAACAGAACTGTTTTTGCGAAATTAAAATTTATTCCTGTATCGTTAGTGGTTGTTTTGTTTGGGATCGTGCTCAATTTAGTATTTAAGCAATTTATCCCAAGTTTATTTATTTCGGAAGAACACATGGTGAATATCCCTAAGTTCTTAGGGTTTTCAGACTTGATTGTTTTCCCATCTTTGGCAGCAATATTTAATGCAAAGGTTTGGATGGTAGCGGCTACAATTGCAGTTATTTCCTCCATCGAGACCTTAATAAACTTAGAAGCACTTGAAAATTTTGATACGAAAAAGCGAAAATCGTTTCCAAATAATGAACTTATTGCTCAAGGAGTTGGTAATTTTTTTTCTGGCTTACTTGGTGGTATTCCAATCACCTCAGTGGTTGTGCGTAGCTCCGTTAATATCAATGCCGGGGCGGAATCTAATAAATCAACAATTTTTCATGGTATTCTTTTGTTTTTGAGCTTGATTATTTTTACGCCATTTTTAAATCAAATTCCTTTTGCATCCTTAGCGTGTATACTTTTGGTGACAGGATATAAATTATGTAAAATTTCTTTTTTTTAAAAAATGTATCTTAAAGGGTGGAATCAGTTCATTCCATTTATTTCAACAATTATTGCAATAGTTTTTTCAGATTTATTAATTGGCGTCTTAATCGGCTCTGCTCTAAGTATATTATTCTTATTGAAAAGCTATTTGGAGAACCCATTTGTTATTGAAAAAGAAACACAATTTTTTGAAGAAACACTACGTATCGAACTCCCCAGTCACCTTTCATTCTTAAATAAGGCGAGTTTAAAGAGCGCGTTAATGGATATTTCTGCTGGGTCTAGGGTGATATTAGATGGTTCATATTCAGACTCTATTGATAATGACGTACTGGAGGTGATTATTGATTTTAAAGAGCACTTAGCTATTACTAAAAACATTAAATTGAATATTATTGGTTTGAATGAAAAATTTCAAGTGGGAAATCAACTACAGTTTTCCATGAAATTGAACAAAGAAGCGCTTCATGAAGTAGATCCAGATTTAATCATTAGTATTTTAGAAAATGGGAATAGTCGATTTGTAGCGGGTACAAGTACGGAAAAATACATGAAGTTGCAATTGAATGAAACATCTGAAGGTCAAAATCCGTTTGCAATAGTCTTAAGTTGTATTGATTCTCGCACGTCTAACGAACATGTGTTTGACCTAGGTCTTGGAGACATTTTTAGTATTCGTATTGCAGGAAATATTCTGAATAACGATATTCTAGGGAGTTTAGAATATGGTGTTCATGCGATTGGCGTAAGGTTAATTGTTGTGCTGGGGCATACAAAATGTGGAGCTATTATTGGCGCTTGTAATGGACTTGAATTGGGACACTTATCGCAACTTTTAGAAAAAATTGAGCCTGCAATTAAGTTGCAAACTAGCATTGTTGATCAGCGAAATGGCTCAAATAGTGCTTTCGTGGATGATGTTGCGAAAAACAATGTTATCCTTACCATAGAAAGAATTAAAAACGAAAGTTCAATCGTATCCGCTTTAGTAACAGCGGGCCGGGTTAAAATAATTGGTGGACTTTATGATATCGAAACAGGGATTGTCACGTTTTTTTAATCATAGTCTTGGAAATAACTATTCATTATTAAATCAAAACAAATTATTTTATTGCCCCCCCTGCTTTTAATTTTTTCTCAGGGTGCATAAAACTCAATTCTCCGTTTTCACCATCCGCCATTAAAATCATTCCAAAAGATTCAATTCCTTTTATTTTTCGTGGCGCTAAATTCAATAAAACTTGTACGGTTAAGCCAATCACATCTTCGGGCGCATAATGTTCTGCAATTCCTGAAACAATGGTGCGTGTATCAATTCCAGTATCCACGGTTAATTTCAGTAAACGGTCAGCTTTTGGGACTTTTTCCGCGGCTAATATAGTTCCTAATCGGATGTCTAATTTAGAAAAGTCTTCGAAAGTAATTTCAGGCTTTAGGGCTTCAACTTCTTTTGCTTCCAATTGAATAATTGGCTCAGCTTTACTCGCTTCTAAAATTGCTAGTTCATTTTCTACCAATGAATCTTCAACCTTCTGAAACAAAATACCAGGATTGGTTACAACATCGTTCATTTTTAAAATGTCAGATTTTCCTGCTTTGTTCCAATCGGCAAGACTTAATCCAAGTGAGTTTAAAAGAATCTGTGATGTTTTTGGTAAAAATGGGGCTAGCAATAATGCCATATTTGCGGTAATTTGCAAAGAAAGGTGCAGGATAGTTTCTACACGCTGTGGGTCCGTTTTTATTAGTTTCCAAGGTTCATTATCCGCCAAGTATTTGTTGCCAAGTCGTGCAATATTCATCACCTCAGTTTGCGCGTCTCTAAATTTGTAAGCCGCACATTTTTCCTTTACTTTTCCTGGAGCAGCAGCTAAGACTGAAATTAATTCAAGATCTTGCTCATACAATGTATGTAATTGAGGAACTTTCCCCTCATAATATTTATCGGTCAACACGATCGCACGGTTCACAAAATTCCCCATGATATCGGCTAATTCGCTATTCACACGTGTTTGAAATTCTTTCCATGTAAATTCTGAGTCCTTACTTTCTGGAGCGATTGCAGTGAGTGTATATTTCAATTCATCAATTCGTTCTGGATGACGTGCTATGAATTCGTGTAGCCATACAGCCCAATTGCGAGAAGTTGAAAACTTTTGTCCTTCGAGGTTTAGAAATTCGTAAGCGGGAACATTTTCTGGCAATACAAAATCCCCATGATCTTTCAATAAAATTGGAAAAATGATTGCATGAAAAACGATATTATCTTTCCCTATGAAATGGGTTAATTTGGCATCACCTTTCCAGTAATCCTCCCAATCTTTATTGCTGTCTTGCGCCCATTGTTTAGTAGCAGAAATGTATCCGATTGGCGCATCTAACCAAACGTAAAGGACTTTCCCTTCAGCGTCTTTGAGTGGCACCTTAACTCCCCAATCTAAATCCCGCGTCATTGCTCTAGGCTTTAACCCACCGTCAATCCAAGACATACATTGACCAGTAACCTGATTTCTCCATGTTTTAGGATCGTGTGCTTGTTTGCCATCTAATTTCCCTTCCTTTATCCATGTGGTAAGCCACTTTTCATGACGTTCCATCGGTAGAAACCAATGAGATGTATTTCTTAAAACTGGAGCTCCACCGCTAAGTACCGAACGTGGGTTCACTAATTCAGTTGGACTTAACGCAGAGCCACATTTCTCACATTGATCGCCATAGGCATCAGGATTTTGGCACGTGGGACATTCGCCCATAATATATCTATCTGCTAAGAATTGTTGAAATTCTTCGTCGAAATATTGTTCAGTCGTGGCCTGAGTTAATTTACCCGTTGTATTGAGTTGCGTAAAAAAATCTTGTGCAGTTTTGTGGTGTAAAGGGGAAGAAGTACGGTGGAAAATATCAAATTCAATTCCAAAATCTTTAAAGCTATCTCTTATTTGAACGTGATATTTATCTACAATTTCTTGCGGCGTAATTCCTTCTTTTTTTGCACGAAGCGTAATTGCAGCACCATGTTCATCAGAGCCACAGATAAATGCAACATCTTTGCCTTCTAGTTTTAAATAACGCACATAAATGTCGGCGGGTAAATAAACTCCAGCTACGTGCCCAAGATGTAAAGGCCCATTGGCATAAGGTAAGGCAGCGGTAACTGTATATTTTTGAGACGACATAGTTTTGTTTTGAACGATCTTATTGTGTGTAAAGAAGTGCAAAGATAAGGTTAAAACTTTTTTTACTTAGACTTTATGCGAATTATCTTTTTAGCATTGAGATTGGTATAAATTATTAATTTTTGGACATAAAAAAACACGGAAATTATTATTTCCGTGTTCGTAAGGCACTTTTTTTAAAGAATATCGTTCAGCGTTCTATTCGAAGTGTAGAAAGACAAAAGATCCTGGGTATTTCCTTCATAATAATTTTTAAGCAAATATTCACTCAAAAAGATGCGGTATTCTTCTTTCGAAATTTTCGGCAAATACACATAGCCTCTTCCAAGTGGCTTGTGTTTAATGAATTTTTTACGCTCAAGTATTCTTATTATGGTAGAAATTGTGTTGTATGCGGGTTTAGGCTCATCATACATAGCAACAATTTCATGCACTACACCTTTGTTCAATTGCCATAAACGCAACATCACTTTTTCTTCGGCGGGTGTTAATCTTTCCATAGTTTGTAATTTTAGGTACTCAAATATATGAAATATATTGGTTCTAAACCATCTTGAAAATAATTTCGAACGAAATACAAAAACTATATTTAGTTGATCTTCAACTTTGTGCGAATATCTTTTGGCACACCGTCTTTGTGTAAGTATATATTTATTGTCTTATAATTGAAATAATTTTGTGAAACATATAAGTACCCTTTTGGAAAATTATCAGTCCCCCAAGAATTCTTAACTAACAAAAATTTTGTACCGTTTTTTTCTTGATACAAGCCAACAATGTGCATTCCATGATCATCTTGTGTTGTTTTGTTATCATAACCTTGTTGACGTAAATCTTGCGTAATTGCCAATTCTTTTACCGGTTCTTCGAAAGCATTAGATTTTCTTTCAGCACCAGCTTCACTAAAGTTGCGCGCATCTTTACCCATTTGTGTAATTGTTGTCATGTCTTCAGGAACAATTCCTAGTCCGTTTCTAAAACTGAAACCTTTTTCAGAAACATCAGCTCCCCAAGCAATGGTGTAACCATTCTTCAATGCATTTTCTGCGATGGTAAACAAATCTTCCATCTGCGTATTGTAGCTCATTCCACTCGCCCAATTGTCAGGAATTTCCAAAACACATGTGCTGTTCATCGGGTGATTCGTAAATGAAGTGATAGAAACATAATCTTCCATTTTTAAACCCGTTGCGGCAGCATAACTTTGTGGGGTATATTTTTTACCATCATACATAAAATCCGAAGGAGCAACACCTAAATAGGCATCCAAAACTCCTGAAATTGCTTTTTTCCAAACCGGACTAATCCCATTTGTTGCTGTTTTCATGTTTTCAATAATTCCAGACATAGTTCCATTCAAAACTGCAAACATTTCGGAGTGATCGTACTTGTCACTTTCATTTTTTGTATTGTAAACACTTTGCGGAACAATTCCATAAGCGCTTATTACATAAGGAATGTCATGAAAAGCACCGCCCTCAGAGAAGTTCTTTTTGCCATCAGCTCTTACATATGTAACCGCTTTTGCTTCATACGCTTTTCTTACAATATACATTTCAGATAATGCTGGGGTATTTTTTACTCCTTTACGAATCATTTCTGATTCAAAAAATGATAGCCCAGAAAAACTCCAACATGTGCCAGTGTTTCCTTGACTTTGTACTGGTAAGGCATCTAAGTGTGCAATTTTGGTAAACGAATATTTACTTGTAGCAGTATTGCTAACCGTTTGTGCGTAAGAGTATAAGCCTATTAAAAAACTTACAGGTAAAAGGAAATTTTTCATTTCTTTATGATTTATAGTTTAATTTTGAAGTGTAAATGTAGAAAATTCTTGGAACTATTTGCGCAGTATCCAAGTTTCAATTCCATTTTCGCTTAATCCTTGAGCGATAGGCTGTAAGACGGCAACATTTTTCGTTGAGGCAGCACAAACTCTGAACATTGAATTAACAGAGCTAATGGTCGGGGAATCATACCCTAAATCTTTTAGTTTGAGCACTAAATTTAAGGCATTCGCTTTAGAATTAAAACTACCTGCAATCAAATCGAAATTACCTGCTTCGGAAGTAGTAATGGGGGATTCTATGCTTTCGTTAGTTGTGAGTCCTTCATGTATTTCTGGCGCTTGCACCTGAACAGCGCTAGATGTATCTAATACAACATCCGTATTATCATCTTTCGTTAAAACGATCTTGTCGTCTTCGGCAGTTTGAGAAGTACTTACCTTTTCCTTGTCTTCATGAAAAGGATTAAAGTCTGAAAGTGTAAACACTCCAGATTGAAGAATATTTGTGTGTGTTGGAATCCAATAGGTGTAGAACGCAATTGGTAAAACAATGGCCGCTGCTGCAGCATATTTTACAAATCGTTTTCCAGATTTTTTAGTTTTTGAATGTAGTGCAACAATTTTTGCCACGGGTGCAACTGCAACAATGTTGGCATCGAATGCTAAAATAGGAGAAGCATTTTCAGGTATGTTTTGATCGGCTAGATGAACCTCAGGTAAAGACGCTTCAAATGCATGTACAATTGGTTCAAGTAATTCTCTAACACGCTCAAAACTAATTATGGGTAAACCGTAACTACTTAATCTAAAGTTAGTTGTGTCGGCGTTAAAGTATAAATTGTTGTTGGCATCATTAACAAAATAACCAATTCTATCTAATAACAAGCGCTGCCCACTTTCTAACGTCAAATTCCACAATGCTATTTCATTTGCAACCGCTGCTTGTGCTAGATCGTAAGAAATATTTGCCTGAATTGCGAAGGAATTGATCAATAGGCCGTCATTTTGTTTGAGCAATTTGTTAAACGTAAAATGCTTAGACGGAGGTAAAATAGTTCCGTTTGCTATTATTTTTGCGGATGAGTGTTTAGCAACAAATCCACCAAAATTTGGCACAACAACACAATCGTGTTTCAGCAAAAGTTGGAAAAGACATGTTTCTAAAGTGGTCATAGTTACAAAGATACGATTTCTAGTAGGTTTTTCAACGGTCTTGAGTCAAAAAGGTTATAAATTTTTGAATTATTCGAATTAAAAAGATAGGTAAATTGGCATTTGAGCCAACACTAAATTATTGTTTCTTATTGAGTTCAGCAAGAACAGCCGCCAAATCTTCGGGTGTGTCAATATTTGGGGTCTCAATGTCGGTTTCAACAATGCGAATGGAATAAGAGTTATACATCCAACGCAATTGCTCCAACGATTCAGTCTGTTCCAAGCTACAAGGCGACAAGTTGATTATTTCCTTTAACGTTCGCGCACGGTAAGCGTATAGTCCGATGTGTCTCAAAAAAGGATAGTCGGCATGACTACCTTTATGTGCTGTATTTGGAATGGCAGCACGCGAAAAATACAACGCATTATTTTGTTTATCTACCACCAATTTTATTCGGTTCGGATTGTCGATATCGGATTGTGTTATTTTTTTGGTGGCTAATGTAGCGATGTCAACCGTTTGATCTCTAAAAACAGAGAGCAGCGCATCCAATTGGCGATAGTCAACTAATGGTTCATCTCCTTGAATGTTTATCACAATTTCGGCTTCGGGAAAATGGGTCAATATTTCTCCACAACGATCTGTTCCGGTTGTATGACTGGACAAAGTTAGCATTGCTTTTCCTCCGAATCGATGCACTTCATCTACGATACGTTGGTCATCCGTTGCGACTACTAAATCGAACAATAACTTAGATTTTTTTGCCCCTTCATAAACGCGTTGAATCATCGATTTTCCTTGAATATCAATTAACGGTTTACCTGGAAATCGAGAAGATGCAAATCTTGCTGGAATAACACCTAATATTTTCATAGGTTGTCTAGAATTTATAATTAATTTGAAATGCGATATTCCGCTGAGGTTGAATATCTCCTGGTCGTGTCATGTATTCTTTATTAAACGCATTGTTTACAATGAAACTGAACTTAATAAAATCTTTGTAATCATACGCTGCTCTAAAATCAAAAACCAATGCACCTTCACCTCTACGTGCGTTGCGGTAATCCGTGTATCCGGTTAATATTTTTGGGCTGATGATTGGATTATTAACGAAAATCGCATCAATGTTTTCAATGTAGCTGTTATAACGGGTTGAAGCGCCAAGTGTAAAGCCTTTATAGCTGATTTGAACATCTCCTTTAATCAAGTGTTTGAAACGGTATTTCAAAACATCGGTAGAGTCGGAAAATGTTGTTCGATACAACGAATCCATATTTAAACTGATTGGATTCATGTAGGTATATCCTGCTAAGGTCACTATTCTAAACTTACCTATAGTTCCTTCTCCAGTAATGGATAACTCTGAACCAACAATTCTTGCCGATTCAGCATTTTCTGCTCTAAACCCTAACCATTTATTGATATATCCTGGTGAGCTTGGGTTGAAAAAGTTAAGCGGAATTGTACTAGGATTAAACACTCCGAATTTAAATTCCATCATGTTGCTATATTCATTAATAAAACCAGCAACATCAATATATGCTTTCCATTTTCCAATTTTAACTCCTTGTTTAATTCCAATTTCTGCTGCCCAACCAGTTTCTGGCTTCAAGGTCGCGTTCGGGAAAACGTTAAGAGAACCAACGGATGAACTCACAAATCGCTCGGCAACTGTTGGGTAACGGATACCTTGTCCAAAAGAGCCCCGTAAATGGGTAAATTTTAGAACTTGGTAATGTGCTCCGAACCGCATGATTGGGTATACAGGCAATTCTTTTTGACCATATTTAAATTTAGAATCTGCCTCTAATGTATCTTGCTGAAAATATTCGAAACGAACACCAGCAGTGATGTCAAATTTTTTCCACTTTTTTTCTCCTTGAGCATAAAGTCCAGCATTTTTACTGTCATGATCACCATAAAGTCCAGATGAAATCAAACCTTTTGTATAACTCATACCGGAGGTGAAGAACCAAGAACGGTTCCATGATTTTTGAAATTGATATTCCGCGTAATAAGATTGGGCAAATGAACTTTGGCTTGAATTGTTAAGGTTCAAATTGTTCACACCATACCACCTCGTGCGCAGGCTGTGTTTATTGTTAAATTTATCTGTGTATTTCAAATATGGATCAATATTCACGCGATATGCGGTTTGATACGTTAAGGTTGAAGCAACATTACTTGTATCTGTTCCACCCTTTGGCGTGTAACCAAGCGAATCGCTTTCCCATAAAATAAAATTTCCTTGGGCTTGTTTCTGTGCACTGAATCCTAACCCTGCCTTTAAATTTTTGATTTTTATTGATTTATAAATAAGAGAACCATTCACTCTTCCACGTTTTTCTGCTTCACCTTGGCGCATACCGTCGTTGATGATACCAAAACCGGAAACCGTAAAACCGATTCGTTTATACATTTTCCCATAAAAGCCGTCCAAGGTATAATAGTTAAGTTGTTTGGTTGACCAATTTAAACTTGCTCTTTCATGTTGACCATACATACCGAGTTGAGCTTTTACATGCCCTTCGCCTTTTCTTGAGGGTTCTTTATCGGTTATTGAAATTATTCCATTTAATGCTCCAGATCCGTATAAAACAGAAGAAGCGCCTTTTATTACCTCAATACGTTCGATATTTTCCATTCCGATTGCGTTCCACTTTGCATCCCCTGCATCTGCAGACATTTGGGGCATATCGTTAACTAATAACAAAACCCTACTTCCCGCGCCATAAGCAAAACCACTACCACCTCGGATACTTACTTGTCCGTCCATGGCATAAACTCCGGGTGTTTGATCTACGGCTTGTTCGAGGTCGGTATAACCTTTGTTTTGTAATAATTCAGGCTTTAACACTTCCATACTTATTGTTACTTCTTCAATTTTTTGTTCACGTCGCGAAGCCGAAACTACAACTTGTGATACTTCATTCACTTTTTCTCGCAAATTGAATTCTTGATTATTTTGAGTCATTTGAACTGTGTCTGATTCAAATCCTTCTCCAGAAAATATTAAAGTTTGGGGTAGTTGGGGGGCTTTAATTGTAAAAAAACCGTCATTATTGCTAATGTATTTATCAAAACCAACCACTTCAATTTTAATAAATGAGAGGGGGGTATTAGTATTACTTTCGATTATTTTTCCAGAAAATTCTTGGCTATAAATAGAGAAAGAGGTGAAAAAAAGTAGTAGTATTATGTATTTCATCCGAAATGTTTGATTAAATTTAGATTGCTAAAATAAGTTTATTCTATTGAAAACACAATTATTATATCAAATTGCCCTCACAAAACTTGTTGGGGTGGGGCCATCGAAGGCTAAAACACTCATTGCACATTATGGAAACGCAGAAGCAATCTTTCTGAATCAAAAATCTATTCCCAGCGATCTTGAAGGCATCGGAGTTTTGGGCTTACGCAAAGCCAATTTTAAAGAAGCCTTAATTGATGCCGAAAAGGAAGTGGAATACATTGACAAACATAACATTCAATCGCATTTTTACTTAGACAGTACTTATCCAAGAAGACTGAAGCAATGTTGCGATGGCCCAGTTTTACTTTTTTCTAAAGGGAAAATGGAATTAAATGGCTCTAAAATGGTTTCTATCGTAGGAACGAGAAATGCAAGTAGTTATGGGAAAGCAATTGTTGACGAATTGATCAACACCTTGGCTCCTTTAAATGTTACCGTTGTAAGCGGAATGGCGCTAGGAATAGACATTATGGCGCATAGACAATGTGTTCAACAGCAATTACAAACTATAGGAGTTTTAGGCCATGGTTTGGATCGTATTTATCCTGCTGCACATAAATCCTCAGCACAAGAGATGTTACACAATGGAGGATTGCTAACCGAATTTTTACCAGGCACAAATCCAGACAGAGAAAATTTCCCTATGCGGAATAGGATTGTTGCTGGATTGACGGATGCAACAATTGTTATAGAAAGTGGAGATAAAGGAGGATCACTTATTACCGCAAACTTGGCAAATGATTATCAGCGTGAGGTTTTTGCATATCCTGGGGATATTATACGCCCGTTTTCGAAAGGGTGTAATCGATTGATTCAAGAAAACAAAGCACACCTTATTTGCAATGGCGAAGATTTTTTGAAAATCATGAATTGGGAGAATAGTATTATAAATCAAATACAAAAAAATATGTTTTTGGAATTAACGCCTGATGAAAGCATAATCATAGCTGCCTTAGATCAAAGTGACGCTATTCCATTTGATCGATTATTTGAAAACACAAATTTTACGCAAGGCGGTTTAAGTGCGCTGTTATTGAATATGGAAATGTGTGGATATATAAAAAGTTTGCCGGGAAAAAGATACCAACGCATTTGATATTAGAATTTTGAAAACAAAAAACCCTGAAACTTTGGGATTTCAGGGTTTTGAAAATTATGTGTGTACAAATTAAGATTCATACTTAGAATAGGTTTTAGTTCGCAAACTCGTCGTAAGCGGCAGATAAACTTTCAGCAATCATGATGGCAGAAACACCCTCAATGTGATGACGTTCGATAAAATGAACTAGTTTACCGTCTTTAAACAAAGCGATCGATGGCGAAGATGGAGGGTAAGGTAAAAAATGTTTTCTTGCTTGGTTAACAGCATCTGTGTCAACACCCGCAAAAACGGTTGAAAGTTTAACCGGCACAATTTCATTGTTTAATGAAAGTTTAACTCCTGGACGCATATTTCCAGCTGCACAGCCACAAACCGAATTTACAACAACAAGGTGTAAACCCGAAGTATTTGAAATCGCATTATCCACTGACGCACTATCTAAAAGAGAATCAAAACCTACCGAAGTAAGGTCAAGTTTCATGGGGGCAACTAATTCTGAAGGGTACATATTTTTATTTTTATTTTTGGTGAAACACCAAGGATTATTTATTTTGAAACAAAGATAGGATTTGTATGTTGGCTTTGGTAAGATTTAGCATTTTTTTAGAACTCTATTTTTCTTTGCTGGGGTTTTCATTTTCCATCTCCTTTAACCATTTTTTCTTGAATCGTGTAATACGTACCTCAGGATGAAGTTCCTTGTTTTCAAAAATATGACGAACTAATTGTGCGGCCCAATAGGGAGCATGACAATAACCTTTCGTGCCTAGTCCATTAAAAATATAGAGATCCTGGTGAAGAGCATGGGCACCCAGTATTGGCCTTCTGTCTGGCGTTGTAGGGCGAATACCCGTTTTATGACCAACTAACTTTATCGAATGAGGGACGAGACTCTTGGCCTTGGCTAATAAATCTTCTCGGGCAGCATCGGTAGGAGATAAGTCGGTGGTGTCCCATGAATACGTTGCACCCAGTCGAAATCGATTATTGGAATCAAGAACGGGCATTAACCAACATTTTCTATTCAGTAATTCTTCTGTTACTAGCGTCGAAATCTCAACATCTAACACTTCTCCTTTTGTTGGATCAATTGGCAAATATTTGAAAAATGGGTTGATTATGTTTTGATAGCCTTGACAAAAAATGATTTGATTGTAATCAGTTCCATTATATGTTTTATCGGCAAATGATATTTTTTCTGAATCGAAATTTTCTATTTGCAAACAATCGATAGATTTTAGCCAAGCATGGGCTGCAGTAATAAACTTTACACCATCAACAGCAAACGAAAGACTTACACGAGCTGTGCCATATTCGTTAAAGGTAGTTGTAAAGGTTTCATCTTCTTTTGTCACAGGGACCATGTAAGGCTGATATTCATCGTATTGAAGTCGTTCATCCCAAAGTTCAGCCTCTTCAATAGAAGCAAAAACTCGTCGAAAAGGCAAGGGTCTAAAAAAAGAAACACCTGTTAGTTTTTCTATAGAAGTGTACACATCTTGCAATTCTGCTATTTCCTCATCTATCATCCAGCTTTTATTCATCCTTCGAAACACCATTGGGTTGATCAAACCAGCAGCCACCTTCGAACTGTGATTTTCAAGATTATCAACTACTAGAAAGGGTGAATTCCTTTTGAATAATTGATATGCTAGGCAAATGCCGGCTACTCCTCCTCCAATAATAATTGTTTTTCCTTTCATGGTTTATACCGTTACTGCCAAACAAATGACAGATATTTTGACGCCCTTAATTTCATTTTGTAACAATTTCACACAGGCTTCTAATGTTGCACCTGTTGTTGTAACATCATCAATTAATGCGATGTGTTTGTTTTCTAGCGACGCACCATTTGAGCATGAAAAAGCTTCAGCAACATTTCCCCAACGGCCAAATCTACCTTGTTTGGTTTGACTTTCGGCATTTTGCACACGCAAAAGAACGTCAGTATTTACCGGAACGTTCCACCGGTTGCTTAACCCGGTTGCCAATTGTTCGCTCTGATTGTAACCCCGCTTGTATTGTTTTTTTGAATGCAACGGAATAGGCAACAAAAAATCGATTCCATCTTCATTTGTTAAACGTGAAGCAATCATTTCACCTAAAAAAACACCAAGTTGAGGTTTGTTTTTATATTTTAATTGATGCAACAATTTTTGAGTAGCATTATGTTGTTCAAATGTTAGTAGTGCAAAACTTGACGCTAAGGAAACACGCCCCCAAAACAGTTTGTCCAAAGAAGTAGGGGTTGTGGTCTTCTCAAAAAAAGTGAAGGGAAGGTCAGCGCGGCAGGATGCACAAACAAAACGTACGTTGGTAGGGAGTTGTAATGAACAAACTAAACATGATTCGGGGTATACCCAAAAGCATATTCCATCCCAAATTGGAGTAGCAACCGCTTTTAATTTTTCTAACCAATTATTCATCTTGGGCCAAAGATAAGAAGACTTCAAGTGAACACTTCAATAGTGTTAATTTTTCATTAGTTATTTTTCATTAAATTATCCATTTCATATGCAAAGGCAAGGATTTTTTTTACGAAAGTCAAGTGGCTTAAGACTTTAATTTTGCAACTAATTTTTTCTCTATTTTCTACCAACATTTGGGTGTTTATAACCTTACAACTTTCCATTTGAAATTCCTATGTGATTGACGTAATTTTATGGAACTTTTTGATTTAAATAGTTAAAATGAATTACAAAATCGTTGTGTGTCAAAGCATTGATGAGTAATTATTATTTATCGACAAAGACCGTTCTTTCTTCTGTGAATATCTTTCCAATTCCATTAATTGAAGCGCAAGCCCTTTAATTAAAAGGGATTACGACAAGGATGTTAATAACGTTGCAGAATTGTGCATTTCTATTGCTTGCTACAAGCGTAAAAATTGACAACTTTTGTATCCACCTATTACGGATCAATTTGCATGTCAATTTTTGATGCCATTTGATTAAATATTGAAATAAAAACTACACTAAAACAACGACGCAAGTCAAAACTATAAAAACAAGTAAACCAACGATTAAATTTCTCAAAATGAGCCAAGCTATTGAACCAATCTTAACTCCAAATAACAATCGATTTGTATTGTTCCCAATCGTACATGATGACATTTGGAGGTTCTATAAAAAAGCTGAAGCTAGTTTTTGGACGGCAGAAGAAATTGACCTTGCTTCGGATCTAATAGATTGGAATTCGAAACTAAACGATAACGAACGTCACTTTATCAAGCATGTATTAGCATTTTTTGCAGCTTCGGATGGTATCGTTAATGAAAACCTAGCTGAGAACTTTTTGGCTGAGGTACAATATACAGAAGCTAAATTTTTCTATGGTTTTCAAATTGCAATGGAAAATGTTCATTCAGAAACCTACTCATTGTTGATTGATACGTATATCAAAGATACACAAGAAAAAAATCATCTTTTTAACGCTATTGACACCTTAGATTGTGTTAAGAAAAAGGCTGACTGGGCATTGCGTTGGATAGATAAAGGTTCATTTGCTGAGCGACTAGTTGCATTCGCTGCAGTGGAAGGAATCTTTTTTTCCGGATCTTTCTGTTCAATCTTCTGGCTAAAGAAAAGAGGTCTAATGAAAGGATTGGCAAAATCAAACGAATTAATTTCTCGTGACGAAGGTCTGCATTGTGATTTCGCTTGTGCCATTTACAATGATCATATCGTTGAAAAATTAAGTAAAGAAGCTGTTACCAAAATCATTATGGATGCAGTTGAAATTGAAAAAGAATTTGTAACCGATGCCCTTCCTGTATCGTTAATAGGGATGAATTGTAAACTAATGCAACAATACATTGAGTTTGTGGCTGACAGACTTTTAAATGAATTTGGAAACGATAAAGTTTACAATAGCACAAATCCTTTTGATTTTATGGACATGATTTCAATTCAAGGGAAAAGTAACTTCTTTGAAGAACGTGTTTCTGAGTACCAAAAGAGCGGACTATTAGAAGGCTTGAATGGTGGAGAAACAAATTCAAGAGTACTTAAAACAGACATGGATTTTTAATCCAACAAAATTAAAATAACAACACACAATTACAATAAACCGACATTACAATGCATGTATTAAAAAGAGATGGCCGAGTAGAGGCCGTAAAGTTTGACAAAATCACAGCACGAATCATAAAACTTTGTTATGGTTTAGATCCATTAGTATCACCAGAAGCAGTAGCTATCCGTGTTATTGAGGGAATCTATGATGGAGTTACCACAATTGAATTAGACAATTTGGCTGCAGAAATTGCTGCTGCAAAAACAATGGAACACCCGGATTATGCTTTATTAGCATCTCGCATCGCGGTTTCTAATTTGCATAAGAACACAACGAAATCTTTCTCAGAAGCGGTAGATAATTTATACCACTATATCGATCCTAAGACTGGAAAGAATGCTGCATTAATTGCAGATGATATTTACCAAATCATTCAAGAAAATAAAGAATTTTTAGATTCTAGCATCATTTATGATCGTGACTTTAGATATGATTACTTCGGATTCAAAACCTTAGAACGTTCTTATTTATTGAAAGTAAATGGGGTAATTGCTGAACGTCCACAACAAATGTTGATGCGTGTTTCAGTTGGAATTCACCGTAATGATTTGGAAGCTGCTGTTAAAACGTATAACCTTATGTCGGAAGGTTGGTTTACACATGCAACACCTACACTTTTTAATGCTGGAACACCAAAGCCTCAAATGTCTTCTTGTTTCTTGTTAACCATGAAAGAAGATAGCATTGATGGAATTTATGATACACTTCGTTCTTGTGCGAAAATCTCGCAATCGGCTGGAGGTATCGGTTTAGCTTTACACGATATTCGTGCAACTGGATCATACATCAAAGGAACAAACGGAACATCAAATGGAATCGTACCAATGTTGCGTGTGTTCAACGACACTGCGCGTTATGTAGATCAAGGTGGAGGCAAGCGCAAAGGTTCTTTCGCAATGTATATCGAGCCTTGGCATGCAGATGTTTTTGATTTCTTAGACCTTAAGAAAAATCATGGTAAAGAAGAACAACGTGCACGTGATTTATTTTACGCCCTTTGGATTCCTGATTTATTCATGAAACGTGTGGAAGAAAATGGAGAATGGACGTTAATGTGTCCACACGAATGTCCAGGTTTATCTGATGTTCACTCGGCAGAATTTGAAGCATTATATACTAAATATGAAGCTGCAGGAAAAGGTCGTCGCACAATTCCAGCACAAGAACTTTGGTTTAAAATAATGGAATCTCAAATTGAAACGGGAACTCCTTATATGTTGTATAAAGATGCAGCAAACTCTAAGTCTAATCAACAAAATTTAGGTACAATTAAGTCTTCTAACTTATGTACCGAAATTATTGAATATACAGCACCAGATGAAATCGCGGTGTGTAATCTAGCTTCATTGGCTTTACCAAAATATGTAACTGAAAATCAAGAATTTGATCACCAAAAATTATTTGAAGTTACCTACCAAGTTACAATGAACTTAAACCGTGTGATTGATGGAAATTATTACCCAGTGGAAGAAGCACGTAAATCGAATATGCGTCACCGTCCAATTGGATTAGGTGTACAAGGATTGGCAGATGCTTTCATCATGATGCGTTTACCATTTGATTCTGCTGAGGCGCGTGTATTGAACAAAGAAATCTTTGAAACAATTTATTACGCAGCAATGACAGCTTCGAAAGACTTGGCAAAGGTAGAAGGACATTACGAATCATTCCCAGGATCTCCTGCATCTAAAGGTGTTTTTCAATTTGATATGTGGAATGTTACACCTTCTGCACGTTGGGAATGGGATGTTTTAAAGGAAGAAGTAATTAAGCATGGTATCCGTAACTCTTTGTTGCTTGCACCGATGCCTACTGCATCAACTGCACAGATATTAGGTAACAATGAATGTTTTGAGCCTTATACTTCAAACCTTTATACACGTCGTGTACTTTCTGGTGAATTCGTTGTGGTAAATAAGCATTTATTAAAAGATTTAGTAAAAGAAGGTTTATGGAATCCAGAAATGCGCCAACGTTTAATGGCTCACAATGGTTCTGTTCAAAATATCAATGATATTCCTCAAAACTTGAAAGATTTATACAAAACGGCTTGGGAACTTTCTCAAAAAGTAATTATAGATCAAAGTGCTGACCGTGGTGCATTCATTTGCCAGTCGCAATCATTGAATGTGTTTATGGAAAATGCTAACTTCGGTAAGCTGACATCACTTCACTTTTATGCATGGAAAGCTGGTTTGAAAACAGGCATGTATTACTTGCGTACAAAAGCAGCAACTGATGCAATCAAATTTACAGTGGATAAAAATATGGCTGCACAAACGGAGACAGTTGAAAAGTCTGAAGCTCAAATGGCTGAAGAGTTTGCTGCAATCGCTTGCTCATTGGATAATCCAGATGAGTGTGAAGCTTGTGGAAGTTGATTTTATAACAATACAAAACTCAAAAAGGGGATTTTTCGAAAGAGAAGTCCCTTTTTTATTGCACCAAAAAGCCCTTTAACTAAAAAAAACACCACTTGTAAAATATATGCTTGATGTAAATAAATTTAATGTAAGTTTATCCTTCAAAAATATAGAAGATGAGACAAGATCACGAAATTGATTATAAAATAGTAGGAGAAGAAATGCAATATGTGGAAATCGAATTAGATCCGCAAGAAACGGTAATTGCAGAGGCAGGCAGCTTCATGATGATGACAGATAATATTCAAATGAACACGATTTTCGGAGATGGATCTAAGAGTCATGAGCAAAGTAGTTTTATGGGTAAATTATTTTCTGCGGGTAAAAGACTACTTACCGGAGAAAGTTTGTTTATGACCGCTTATACAAATACGGGTAATATTGGAAAACAGCAGGTATCCTTTGCCTCACCCTATCCCGGAAAAATTATCCCCCTTGATTTGAGTGAACTTAATGGCAAAATTGTATGCCAGAAAGATGCTTTTTTATGTGCTGCGAAAGGAGTAGAAGTTGGAATTGAATTACAACGCAAACTCGGAACAGGATTGTTTGGAGGGGAAGGATTTATAATGCAAAAATTAGAAGGCGATGGCGTTGCTTTTCTTCATGCGTGTGGTCATGTGCTGGAAAGAGAATTAAAAGCAGGAGAAATGCTAAAAATTGATACGGGCTGTGTTGTTGCCTATACCAACACAGTCGACTTTGACATCCAGTTTGTGGGAGGAATTAAAAATTCACTTTTTGGTGGGGAAGGTTTTTTCTTTGCCACACTGAAAGGACCAGGAAAGGTTTGGATTCAATCATTGCCAATCAGCAGACTAGCCTCCAAAATGATGTCCTATTCACGAGGAAATAAAGAAGGAGGAAATGCTTTCACGAATTTGTTTGATGGGGATGGCAGATAATAGCCAAAACCATTAAAGCCACAAAGCACAATATGTACAAATAAAAAGGGGATGAACATTTAAAAATGAACATCCCCTTTTCTGCTAAAACAAAGCTATAATCTCAATATTTCTTAGTCTATTACGACGCGCTCTACATAACGGATGTATACCGTTTGAACATTCACGAAATAAGTCCCTTTCTTCAGATGATCTAATTTTAACGCTACCCCTTTATCGCTTGCTTCAGCAGAGTAAACAATTGTACCGTTTAAATCATTTACAACAACGCTCGTGATGGTTTGCTTTGAAGATATATTGATTAATCCGTTTGAAGGATTAGGAAAGATTGAAACACCCCGGTTATCGCTTACTAACGAAACAGTTTTACTTTCATTCATGGCGTTATCTAAGTCATACTGAACTATTTTATAATAGTTATTTCCTTTAGATAATCTTGCGTCTAAGAAAGAGTAGTTTTTCAATTCAGAAGAATTTAAGGCAGCAATTTGGCTACCAATTTTTACCCAATCGTTTCCATTTGTTGAATGCATTACGTCGAAATGATCCGTATTTTGTTCGCTGAGTGTTGTCCATGACAGCAAGGCTCCGTTGTCTGTTTCAAGTGCATTTACGTCGCCAAAAATGGCTGAAAGTGTAACGATCGCGCAGTTTGTTGTTGCAGTGTTACCACCAGCTGTGTTTAATGTAATGTTTTGAACCGTATTGGCATAATTTGTTACCAAGAGCACATAAATTTGACCAACCGTCACTCCCGCAACATTTGCCTGTTCAATGGCTGAACCCGAATAGGAACAATCTAGAGGTACGCCATAAGAGTTACATGAGCCAACAGCGGCAGGCAAGGAAGCAAACGGTCCCCAAATTTCGAAATCAATGTCACTACCCGCAGTAATATCAATAGAAATATTTCCGGCAGTTGCAATTTGTAAGTAGTACCACGAAGGGTTTGGCGAAGTAAACAAACAATCGTAATCATTCCCAGGGTTGGCTA
>JAYSRU010000115.1:0-1723 GCA_043720875.1 Crocinitomicaceae bacterium | reverse complement strand
CTAGCGAATTTAGATATCGTAATCCTATTATTTCAGAAGACGATATTATTATTGCTGTTTCACAATCTGGAGAAACTGCGGATACAATGGCTGCATTAGAATTGGCCAAAGAAAAAGGTGCTACAATTTTAGGTATTTGTAATGTGGTTGGAAGTTCTATTTCACGTATTACTGATGCTGGTTCGTATACGCATGCAGGTCCAGAAATTGGCGTTGCATCTACAAAAGCGTTTACGGCTCAAGTTACCGTTCTTACCTTACTTGCTTTAGCGATTGGTCATAAAAAAGGAACGTTGAATGAAGCAAAATTCCGTGCAATAACAACAGATTTAGAATTGGTTCCAGAAAAAGTAGCGAAAATTTTAGAGAGTAATGAGCACATTAAAGAAATTGCTGCAATTTACAAAGACGCTGCAAATGCGTTGTATTTAGGCAGAGGTAGTTCATTTCCTGTTGCACTTGAAGGAGCGTTAAAATTAAAAGAGATTTCATACATACACGCAGAAGGTTATCCAGCGGCAGAAATGAAGCACGGTCCGATTGCGTTAATTGATGAAGAAATGCCCGTAGTTGTAATTGCCACAAAAGGAACTTCGTACGAAAAGGTTGTTTCCAACATACAAGAGGTTAAAGCTCGAAAAGGAAAAATTATTGCCATTGTAACTGAAGGGGATACCAATGTGAGAGATCTCGCAGATCATATCATTGAAATTCCTGAAACTGAAGAAAACCTAGTGCCATTACTTGCAACCATTCCGTTGCAACTTCTTTCGTATCACATTGCTGTGATGAGAGAGTGTAATGTGGATCAACCAAGAAACTTAGCGAAATCAGTTACGGTTGAGTAACAACGATAAATATTTTACTTATAGCGTACGTTCCAGTTTTTTATAGCTTTGGATAGTAACGACTTTTCGTCCTTATTCCATAATAATAGGGTGTTGGTAAAATATGCGTCATAGAATAAATAGAGTTGCCCGTCAACAATCTTATAGGTTGTTGGGTTGATTTCAACTTTCTCGTTAGTATTTCCGATAGCATAAGCACACCAACCACCAAACGCAGGCTCATATTTTTGGGGTGATTTTATGAAATCTGTACTATTCTTCTCAGCGGAAAAATAATAAGTACATCCCAAATATTTAGACTTATACTTTTTTAGTCCTTTTTTCGGTTTTCCAGAAAAATATGAAACGGGATCATACCCCTGCAATGCCAATCCATTTTTGTCAATGTTGAAATGTTTTATCCTTAATTGTTCATCTTCTGAATGTTGAGAAGCTGCTGATAAGATATAAAATCCTGCTAAAAATGTTAAATACGCGCTCATGCTTTTTTCACAAAGTTAGAACCGCTCTTTTATATTAAATGTCTTGACGACGACAGTTTACCATCTTGAGCACATTTACTTCTTGAGGATCAAGAATTCTACACGACGATTCATCTGTCTGATTTCATCCGTTACCCCTTTGCTGATTGGTTTTGTCTCACCAAAACCTTTATGTGAGATTCGGTTAGCTTCAATTCCTTTGCTTATCAGGTAATCTCGCACTGCTTTTGCACGCTTCAAGCTCAAGGTTAAATTTGCGGGAAGTTCGCCAACATCATCCGTATGCCCGTTTATTTGAATTTGCATGGTCAATTTTACTTTCATTAACGCAACCAATTGGTTGAGTTCAACAAATGATTCTGCTTTTAGTTCTGCTTTATTAAAATCGAAGAA
>JAYSRU010000114.1:0-1730 GCA_043720875.1 Crocinitomicaceae bacterium | reverse complement strand
CATTTTGAAAATTTCATAAGTAAGTTGACTCTTGTCAATGAGCGAATGAAATTTTTGAAATAACGAAGAATTGAAAATCTTTACCCTTACTTAGCGAGGAGTTTCTCGATTTCAAGATGTAGACCCATCCCTCTCAAACTCTGACCTTTTGCAACCAATTTACCATCTCCGTCAACCAAAAATCCTGCAGGAATACCTGAAACACCATACGTAGTTGAGGCACTACCAGTAGCGTCAATAACGTGACTTTTCCAAGGTAAATTATCGTCTTTAACCGCTTTCATCCACGCTTTACTGTCTTGATCTAACGAAACACTGTAAACGTCAAACCCTTTAGCATTTGTGAATTCGCTGTCTTTGTACTTGTTATAAGCTTCCACAACGTTTGGATTTTCGTTACGACAAGGTCTACACCATGATGCCCAGAAATCAATCAGAACAATCTTTCCTTTCAATTTTGAAAGTTTAACCAATTTCCCTTTAGCATTTTTTAAGATGAGTTCAGGAGCCTTTACTCCAATAACAGGAACTTTAAAGCTTGGCATAAAAGAATATGCACCAAAAGCCAATAGGGTAATAAAAAGTAATTTTTTCATGATTTCTAAATTAAGTTATTAATTAATTCTACGAATATCTGCACCTAAGTTTTTCAATCGAATGTCGATATCTTGGTAACCGCGGTCTATTTGTTCAATGTTGTGAATTGTACTTTTTCCAGTTGCAGATAAAGCTGCTATCAATAATGATACCCCAGCGCGAATATCAGGAGAAGTCATCGAGATTCCATGTAAACGGTGCTCACGATTCATTCCAATTACTGTAGCTCTGTGTGGGTCGCATAAAATAATTTGTGCACCCATTTCTATTAATTTATCTACAAAGAATAAACGTGATTCAAACATTTTTTGATGAATCAATACAGATCCTTTCGCTTGCGTGGCAACAACGAGAATGATAGAAATCAAATCTGGTGTAAATCCTGGCCAAGGCGCGTCATAAATGGTTAAAATTGAACCGTCAATGAACGTATCCACTTCGTAGTTTTCTGAACCATCAACATAAATATCGTCTCCTCTGCGTTCTAATTTAATTCCCAACCTACGGAATACATCTGGAATAATACCCAAGTGTTCGTAACCAACATCTTTGATCGTTATTTTTGACTTAGTCATTGCGGCAAGTCCGATGAATGAGCCGATTTCAATCATATCAGGTAAAGTGCGGTGGTAACATCCTCCCAATTTTGCAACACCTTCGATGTTAAGCATGTTGGAACTTATGCCCGTAATTTTCGCTCCCATGGCATTCAACATAATACAAAGTTGTTGCAAATAGGGTTCACATGCTGCGTTGTATATGGTAGTTTTACCCTCAGCCATAACAGCCGCCATTAATATATTTGCTGTTCCGGTTACAGAGGCCTCATCCAAATGCACGTATGCTCCAGTTAATTTATCTGCTTCTACAGAATAAAAATGGTGAACAGCGTCGTAATTGAATTTTGCTCCAAGTTTCGCAAATCCTTCAAAGTGTGTGTCTAAACGACGACGACCAATTTTATCGCCACCTGGCTTTGGAATATACGCTTTACCAAAACGAGCTAACAATGGTCCAACGATCATTATCGAACCGCGCAGCGAACCTGCTCTCTTCTTAAAATCTTCAGTTGCAAAATATTCTAAATCAATATTCTTGGCTTCAAACGAATACGTTCCTCTTTCAACCTTTTC
>JAYSRU010000113.1:0-14476 GCA_043720875.1 Crocinitomicaceae bacterium | reverse complement strand
CACCGAATTGGCTAGACAAATTTTTCGCTAAATATAAGGGAGTTGGTCTTCCTACATAGTTGTGCAATAAATCATTCAATTCGTTCTGAAACGATTCATTTGTAATGAGCGATAAGTAATTATTTTTTAACTCTTCTACATTCTTGTAGAGAATTTCTGGAATGTAAGCGCCGCCATATTCGCCATAATATCCGTTGTTGTTTACTTGGTATTTGCTAGTTTTCATAGGTTTTTATTTTTGTAATAAATCTTTCAATTTTTGGAACATCTTTAATTCCAGGTGCGATTTCGAATTTCGAATTGAGATCAATTGCATGAAATTGAGGATGGTTGAGCGCCTTTAGTTTTTTCGAATCTTCTTGGTTAATACCACCGCTTAAAATAAAGGGCTTGTCAAATTCGTAGTTGCGCAATATTTGCCAGTCAAATGAAATCCCTGTTCCACCATAGTTTTTACTCGCAGTATCAAACAAAAAATAATCAACTATCTGGAGGTAAGGTGCAATGGAGTTAAAGTCAAAGTTGTGCGTTATCTGAATCGCTTTTATGAGTTGTGCGGGTACTTTGTACTTTAAATTTTCGCAATATGCCACGGATTCATCACCATGTAATTGAATTAAATCGAATTGAATTGTTTCATTTTTTTCACAGATAAATTCCAAGGATTGATTGACAAAAACTCCAACTTTCTTTACGTTGGAAGGAATTGTATTAAACATTTCTTTGGAAAGGGAGTTGGGAAGATATCGCTTAGATTTTGGATAAAATATAAAACCGACATAGTTGATGTCCAGTTGAATTAGATCCCTAATATTGGAAGCCTCAACCATTCCACAGACTTTGATTTTCATAAGACCTCAAGTTTAGTGTCACAGGCATTCAACTGATTGATAAATACTTTGCATGCTAAATGAGGATGGGGTTGTTTCATAAAAAAACTACCGATTAAAAAACCACTGTAACCATGTGATTTTAAAAGTTGAATACTTTCAATAGAATCAATACCGCTTTCTGATATCTTAACACAATTTGGAGGTAAGAGTTTACTCATCGTTATGGATTGCTGAATATCAATTTTCATAGTGCTCAGATCTCGATTATTGACACCAATTACATCCACATTAGGATCTATTTTTTCAATTTCTTCAGGATGGCGCAACTCCAATACAACTTCAAGGTCCAGCGAATGTGCCAAAGCTGTAAATGATTTTATTTCATCTTTTGTCAACACTGCAGCAATGAGTAAAATTGCATCTGCACCAATCGACTTTGATTCTATTATTTGATACGAATCGATAATGAAGTCTTTGCGTAAAATTGGACAGAAGTTGAATTTTCTGGCAACCGTAAGTTCTTCAGAAGATCCTCCAAAAAACGTTGCATCCGTTAAGATTGATAATGCACTTGCTCCAGCTTGCATGTATCCAATGGAAGTTTTTTCTACACTTAAATACTGATTTATTATTCCCAAGGAAGGCGATTGCTTTTTGAATTCGGCAATTATCCCAGATTTGTCTGGTCTGGTAATGTATGTTTTTAATGAGATTGTGGGTGAGTTGAAATAGTTGGATTGTTTTAAAAGTTCAACTGGGTATAAACTTTTACGTAATGCAACTTCGGTTCTTTTATGCGTGATAATGTCTTTTAGCGTTTTCATCGTCTTAATTTTGAGTGATTT
The DNA here is from genome assembly GCA_043720875.1 of Crocinitomicaceae bacterium. Lineage (GTDB taxonomy): Bacteria > Bacteroidota > Bacteroidia > Flavobacteriales_D > Crocinitomicaceae > JAYSRU01. Next base: position 12,798 of record JAYSRU010000113.1, on the reverse strand, counting down.
TTTTAAATAAATTAAAAGCTCTTTTGGAATCGATTGAATCTGTGCAGTGAGCGATACAATCTGCTAAACTTACTGTTGTATTGAAATTATGCATGGCCAATGCACTATTTGAAATAACAACATTCTTTTGTGCGGTAGTACTTTCGTTTTCTAGTACGCTAATGAATATTCGTGCATTTTCTTGAATTGAAGTTCCACCATAAATAGCTTGAGGTTTGATCAAATCGAAACCAATATTTTCAGGATGAAACGTTGCTTCTGAAGTTCTTGTAATTTGTTTAAACGGTCCAGTCAAACTGATCTCGTCGTAACCGTCAAGAGAATGAACCAAACAATAGCTGCTGTCATCGTTTTGTAAAATGTAGTTGTAAATACGGGCAATTTCTAAGTTGTAAACCCCTATAAATCGAAAGGCGATATTCGCTGGGTTCACTAAAGGACCTAGCATATTGAAAAATGTTCTTATTCCAATTTCTTTGCGTTGTTGTGCTACAATTTTTAATGCAGGATGAAAAAACGGGGCGTGAATAAAACAAATGTTGTGCGCATTCAATTGCCTATTAAGCTCTGCTGAAGTATCGCTGAATTTATAACCGAAAAAGTTTAAGATGTCGGATGATCCTGAGATAGACGAAGATCCATGGTTACCATGTTTTGCGATAGGAATTCCTGAAGAAGCCAGCACGATTGCGGATAAGGTTGAAATGTTAAACGTATTTTTTTCGTCACCTCCTGTGCCACAAACATCCATAGCTAGTTTATCTAACTTTACCGGAATACATACATCTAACAAGGCTTTTCTGAAACCTGTAAGTTCTATTACGGTAACGGGACGTAGGATGTAAATTGTCAGTATTGCAGCAATTTGAGTTGCGTTGTAATCTGAATTGCAGATGCCTAAAAAAAGTTGATAGGCTTCTTGCTCTGTTAATTTTTGGCCACTAGAAAGTAGGCTAAATGAGTTTTTCATTTTGAATTTTGTTAATGCGTTGAAGAAGTTGAGATGATTTTTTTACTGAATCACAGAGTGCCTAGAGCTTTAACCAATTGGATATGATGGTTTCTCCATACTCAGATAAAAATGACTCCGGATGAAATTGAACTCCACGAACATCGTGTGTGCTGTGTTTTAATGCCATGATTTGACCTTGATCGTCTTGTGCAGTAATTAATAATTCATCCGGCAGCGAAGCTGAATCGACCACCCAAGAGTGATAGCGCCCGACATTAAAAGTTGCAGGACACCTGTCAAAAATAGGATCTTTTTCACTCAATTTTATGGGGGTTGCAATACCGTGATATACACTTTCTAAATTTAAAAGACTTCCGCCATATGCTTCTCCAATTGCTTGCAATCCTAAGCATACACCAAAAATACTTTTGCTCGCGCCATACTGTTGAATAGCACGCAACGAAATCCCTGAATCTATTGGTAATCCCGGTCCTGGAGAAATCATTATTTTGTCATATTTACCAATCTCTTCCAAAGTAATCTTGTCGTTGCGAATTACGTCGAATTCTAGGTCGCTTATTTTTTCAATCAAATGAACCAAGTTGTAGGTAAAGCTGTCGTAGTTGTCTATCACTAATAATTTCATGCGAATAGTTTTTTGGCGTTTTGGTTTTTTACATGCGTTGAAGCTTTTTCCATTGCGTTTATTAATGCGGATACTTTGTTGTTGATTTCATTAAGTTCATCTTGTGGTTGAGAAGAAATTACAATTCCAGCTCCTGCTTGAAAATAAAGCGTATTGTTTTTACTTAGAAATGTTCGAATCATTATTGCATGGTTTAATTCATCTGTTGCGCTAAAAAAGCCAATGCATCCACCATAAAAATTACGCTTAGTTTTTTCTAAGGCATTGATCAATTGTACTGCCTTAACCTTTGGAGCACCTGATAATGTTCCTGCAGGAAACGTTCCGAGTAAGACTTCGATCAAGGAGTGTTTATTTTTTTTTGCTCCAATAATTTTACTCACCAAATGAATGACATGCGAATAAAACTGAGTTTGTTTTATGGTGTTAATATGAACGTTTGTACAATATTTACTCAAATCATTTCTTGCTAAATCGATCAGCATATTATGTTCTGCATTTTCCTTCGGATCATGTAACAATTCGTTTGCTTTTAACAGATCCAATGTATCATCTCCCGTTCTTTTATACGTTCCGGCAATTGGGTGAATTTCTGCTATTTCATTTTTAACCACCAGTTGAGCCTCGGGTGAAGATCCAAATAACTTAAAATCACCCGTGTCAAAATAAAATAGGTAAGGGGATGGGTTAATGTTTTTCAGTGAACGGTAAACATTAAATTCATCACCGATAAATTGTTGAGAAAAGCGTCGAGAGAGAACAAGTTGAAAAACATCACCCTGTTGGCAATGTTGTTTTGCTTGATTCACCAAATCTAAATATTCTGAATCTGTGGTTGAGCATTCGGTTTTACCTATTCTTGTGAATTCGAATTCATGTTCACTCGATCTACGAAGGTTGTCACGTAATTCATCCAATTGATTTTTTGCAGTTAATTCAGAGGTTCCATGGCTGATGATGTACAAACTATTGGTAGAATGATTAAAGACTAAAATAAGTCCGTAAATATGATACATCATATCAGGAATTGTTAAATCATCTTTCGACGAGTCGACCACTAATTCCTCAACATAATTAACTAAATCAAATCCTGTGTATCCAAACAATCCAGCATAACAAAAAGGGAGATTTTGATTTTCGAATTGAAAGATATCTCTAAAATTATTAAACGCTTCCTGCACCTGGTTTCCATTTTTACTAATGGATTTGTGAGTTGTTTCTGATAGAATTCTGGTTGTAATCGTTTGATTTTCTAAGGTAAATGTGGCTAGAGGTGAAAGACAGATGTACGAAAAGTGATTTACTTTACTGTTGTAGTCTGAGCTTTCCAGTAAAAATGGAGCTGAATATAAGTCCCTCATTGACAGATATATACCTGTTGGAGTTTTGGTGTCTAAGAGTTGTTCATGTATTTGAGTAACGAATTTCATTGGTGTTTTTGATTTTTTTTTGAATAAAAAAAGCCCGCTGTTTTTGGAACAGCGGGCTTGGTATATGCCGGATAAGTATATAAACTTAGCTATTCATGTTTTTACATGAAGGCCACCATAATTTATTTACTTGTATATTTCTCATTTCGGGTCAAAGGTAACGTAACATATTTCATATTTCCAAATAAAATTTTAGTGCCGCTTCAATTTTAGGCAATTTTTAATGCAACAAATTTGCAGCAACACCAATGAAAATAAGTACTTTTGAAGCATGAAAATAATACTATTTTTATTTTATACTGGTTCAATTTTAGCTACAAATAATGCTTTTTCGCAATTTGCTGGCCCAGCTGGTGCGTCAAATACTACGGCTATTTTCAAAGATTCTACAGCCATAATTGCTTGGGCAACGATATGTGAAATCACCAGAGGAAAAGAAAATATTGACAATAGTTTAAGTATTCTTGCTGCTTATGGTCAAGCTTCAGATGCATTGGGTGTTGCAAATAATTTTCCGGTAAGTTTAGGAGACAGTGGAGTAGCGCTGGTTTCATTTTACTTGGGAATCGAAAACGGGGTAGGACCAGATTTCGCTATTTTTGAAAATAGTTTTTCGGATAATTTTTTAGAGTTGGCGTTCGTTGAAGTCAGTACAAATGGTATTGATTTTGTCCGTTTTCCTGCAACCAGTAATACCGCAAGTAGTGTACAAATTGGTGCATTCGACTTGTTAAGTGACGCAAGTGTATTGAATAATTTGGCAGGAAAATATAAAGCCAATTATGGAACTCCTTTTGATTTAGAAGAGTTGATCGACTCTATGCAATTGGATTTGCAACACATTAGGTATGTGCGTATTATTGATGCTATCGGCAAAGTGACAGGCGTTAATGCTAGCTTGGATAAGAATGGCAATCCTATAAATGATCCGTTTCCTACAGAGTTTCCAAGTAGTGGATTTGACCTTGATGCCGTTGCTGTTTTGAATCAAGCCATGCTCGGAATTGCGAACAACAATGTGCCACAAGTTTACGCGTATTTTTCTATCAATCTTTTGAAATTTACTACAGAATTATCTGGAAATGCAACACTTGTAGACTGTTTAGGCAAGGAAGTATTACAACTCAAAGAACAGGATCTTGAGGAAGGAATTGATTTTTCAAGCTTTCCCAAAGGCGCCTATTTCTTGAAATTTGATACAATTATCAATGGGACGATTAGAGTTGTTTGGTGAAACGTAAAATGTTGTTGAACATATTTTTTTCTATTCTTCTACTTCTCCTTCTTCCCCTCCTGATAGTTCGTTTTCAAAGTAGTCAATAAAATTAAACGTATCACTTTCCAAATTGACATAATATTTAGGTTTGTTTTGGCTCGTTTTCCAATACGTTCCATCTGCTATAACGTTAGCTCCATAACCACAGTTGCAATGTTCTTTATCTGTGCTTACAATAACTTTTTTAGTAAAAAATTCGAAATTTAGGATACAGTCAATGTCGTAGTTTTCGTCGATCATCGTGTACGTACCAATTGAATTTATACTGGTCATGTCACCAACTTCGTAGCCCATATTAAATGAGGGTGATCCAAGACCTAATTGTAATGAAAAAAGGGATGTATTACCGTTAAGTGAATAGACTTGGAGCACTCCAAAAGCATTTTTACCCGACTTAGAGCCGTAAGAATAGGTCCCCTCAATATTGAAATTATCAGCTTCCAATTCAGTGTTATAATCGCCTACATTATCGTTTGTTAGCGACAATGTGTCTTTCCGTTCGGTATCGCTTACATTTTTGTTAGGTTTGTTAGTGCTGCATCCCTGCGAAAGTAGCAGTGTTGCGATTAAAAGGATTTGTACTGTTTTGATATGCATAGTGAGTAAGTTTTGACTGCTTGATTATTGATCATTTTGAAGTGAGCGCATAGTTAAACAATTTAGTTTATCTAGCGGTATACCTGTTTTCATATTTTTAAAACAAGTTAATAAACATAAAGTGGAACAAAAGTGTTTTGCAAAAAAAAAGCTTCACAATTAAGTGAAGCTTTGCAGTGGGGAATGACGGATTCGAACCGCCGACATCCTGCTTGTAAGGCAGGCGCTCTGAACCAACTGAGCTAATCCCCCATAAACCTTAAATGAAACACGTTTGTTTCGTTGTTGGGAGTGCAAATATACACATGTTTTATGTATGTGCAAGTGTTTTTTTATTTTTTTTTAAAAATTAATCAAGAAATTGACTCACCAAAAAAAAGCTTCCGAAAATTAATATGGTATCGGTTTCATTTACAATTAGTTTCAATTCTTCTAATGCTTATTTCTTTCAAAGGCAATAAATTTATTTGTTGTTAAATTTGATTGCAAACTTAATTTGTAAAAATATCCTTGAAAATACGGTTGAGCATTACCGGGGTGTTACATGGTAAGTATTCCCCCAAAATAAAGTAAAAAGAGTAGTACGAATAATTGTTTCATTGCGCAATGTTTAAAACCCAATTCTAATACCTAGTTTAATATTGTTTCGAGCATGATGCTTATCTAGTGCGACTCCGGGAATTACAAACATATTTTCATAACATAAATACAATCCTGTTGTAGAGACTAATTCAAAACTTGTTTCCAAAATGTGTGGTGTGATGGTTAATTGTTTATCGGCTTCAAAAATAGGGTAGGTATACATGTTGCGAGCACGAACCAAGAAGTTTTTATTCAGCATATAGTCAGCACGTACATAAGAACCGGCTCCTAAAACTCTTCCTGCTTCATTGCCTCCAATAATATAGGAAGAGGCGCTTAATCCGGCACTTAGAATAAATTGTTCCGTTGTAATTACATTAATTCCTAATTTATGACAGCCCAATGCATTAGAAGTCATGAATGGACCGCTTAACGATTTAGAATCTTTTTTTAGATTTTCCTTAATTTGCCAAGCTGCATCGGATTGAAACAAGCAAGAAACTTCGTACGTAAAACCAAATGTCTTTGATTTCATGGAAGAATAGCCCATTCCCAAGGATAAAAAACCAATTGGTTTCGTGTAAATTAAATGTATATCTGACTTTTTCGCATAAAAATCATCAAAATCTTGTGCTAAGTAGGTGTTCGAAAAACTGATAAGTGTAATAATTAATGCCGCTTTCTTCATGATAATTAGTAATGAATTGATACTGATTGATATATGTAGTAAAAGTAAAAGCATTTAGCCATGTAGATACTAGTACATTTATACTAATTGCCTCTTATCATTTAGCGTTACAGAAAAATAAATTACATTTGAGAATGGTGTTGCGGATGAAAATACATATTGATCGATTGCTAATTGTGGGATTTCTACTCTCAGTGACAGCTACTTTTGGTCAAAAAACCATCAAGGAATATGAAGCATTGTCAAAAAACTTTTTTGAGACGGGGAAATATGCAGAAGCATTGATCCTAGATTTAAAGGTTGTTGATATAGCGAAGAAGCATAATGACTGTAAAGAATTGGCATTTGCGTATTGGAAGTTGGGTAGAAGTTATTATTATCTGCAAGACATAAGAATGGCATTAGAGGCCAATTTTAACGCAAAATATTACATCGACAAATGTAAAGTTGATACGATTAGTGGCATTGTCTTATCTAACATAGGAGCAATGTACCATACGCTTGGGAAGCCAGATTCTGCATTTATTTATTATTCTAAAACGTTGGATGAATTAAAGTCTAGTAAAAATTATACAAGTCTTTCGCGCGTCTATTCATTATTAAGTGGGTTAAAGTTGGGTCAAGGTGAAATGAAAAAAGCCAAAGCATTTTTAAACCTGGCTTTGGAGAATGCTGAAGCTTCAAATGACTATGAAGTTAAAACTTTTGCATTGGTTAAACTCAGAGATTTCTCAGTAGCTAATAATGAAATTAACGCAGCTGTTAACTATGCCCAATCGGCATATGATTTAGTAATGAAAAGTAATGGAAATATTGATGAAAAAATTTATGTTCAGTCCGTACTAATTTCAACAATTTGTTTAAAAAGCGATAAAAATTTATTAGCTCTCTTTAACCAGCATAACACGTTAAAAGATTCTGTTTTTAAAGCCGAAACAGCATCGAAAGTTGCTGAGTATAAAGTGCGTTATGAAACGAATTTAAGTAAGAACAAAAATGTTTTGTTGCAAAGCAAGATTAATGTCAAAAACAGAACAATTATAGCACTTGTTATCGGCGGACTTTTGGTAATTATTTTCCTCGTTTGGCGTATAAATGTAATGAAACTGAAAAAAAAATATAAAGAATTAGAGTCGTTCCATGCGGTTCAAAAAGAAAAAGAGCGAATATCTAGAGATTTGCATGATAATGTTGGTGGATTGTTGACTTATGTCTTATATTCTTTGGATGACATAAATGAAAAAGAAAATGAAAAAAGGCGAGAATTAATTTCTAATTTGACGTTTTCTGTGAAGGATGTTATTTCAAATTTAAGAGACACAATTTGGACGTTGAATGATAAAACGGTTACGATTTCTGATTTTTCGGATAAATTAAAAGTCTATGTGCGAAGAATATTTAAAGACCGGCCAACTAAAATAGTTTTTACTGAAAATATTGATGTCGATGCTGTGTTAAATTCTAATTTGGGTTTAAATTTATTTAGGATCTGTCAAGAAATCGCAAATAATGCATTTAAGTACGCAGAAGCTAATCAATTCGAAATCAGTATATTTTCGAATAATTCTAAACTAATAATTGAAATTAAAGACGATGGAATTGGCTTCGACTGTACGCAACTAAAGCACGATAAGTTTGGTCTATCAAACATCAAGGCAAGAGGAGAAGAAGTTGGGGTAAATATTGAAGTAAAATCTTCTCCTAACGAAGGTGTGAGTTACATTTTAAAGGTGATATAATATGCATTATGAAAGATAGAAAAACCACCTACATTGCAATTGTAGACGATAAGAAAGATATTCGAAGAACATTAGCAGAAAAATTTAATTCGTTTGAAGGGTATGAAGTTCTGTTTACTGCCGAAAATGGAATGGAGTTTTTGGAAAGAATGATGGAAGCACGAAGAGTAGTTGAACCTGATGTGGTCTTGATGGACATTGATATGCCGAAAATGAATGGAATTGAAGCGGTGAGGGAAGGTAAACTACGTTATCCAAATTCAAAGTACTTGATGTTAACCATATTTGACGAAGATGATAAAATATTTAATGCTATTAAGGCTGGTGCGAATGGCTATTTATTAAAAGATGAATCTATTTTAAAGATAAAGGAAGCTGTAGTTAATTTATTGAACGATGAAGGTGCACCAATGTCTCCTAGTATTGCGCGACGAGCATTAAATCTATTAATGAATTCAAGTCATGTTCAAGAATTAAGTGAACCCAAAATAAATGATTTAGATTATAAACTCACAATTAAGGAAAAGGCGGTCTTAACCTACTTGTGCGAGGGATTAGAATACAAAGAAATTAGTGTTGCTTTGGACTGTAGTCCGCATACGATTAGAAATCATATTGCCAATATCTACAAAAAATTACATGTTACGTCAAAACACCAGGCCATTCATGTTTACGGAAAAAATAACAGTCAATAGGAAATTAGTCTTTACCCGATCAATTAATCAAGAAATTGACTCACCAAAAAAAAGCTTCCGAAAATTAATATGGTATCGGTTTCATTTACAATTAGTTTCAATTCTTCTAATGCTTCTTGTGGTGATGTGTTGACACTTGAAATTAATCCCAAATCATCCGCAATTCGTTTAACATCTGTCGCCAATGCGGCTCTTTTTCCTTCAAACTGAGTAAAAATATAAGTTGCCGTGTTTGGGAAAAGTTTTAATATTTCAATAATATCTTTGTCGTTACTTGTTGCATAAAGGATAAACAATTTACCGGAATTAAGTTCAGTGATTGTTTCTAAGGTTTTTTGTATCCCTGCTAAGTTATGTGCAGCATCCAGGTAGATAGTTGGTTTTGTACCAATTTGTTGCATACGACAACTAAAACCAGTATTAGCGGTTAAATTGGTAACGCCAAGTTCAATTGCTTTTTCATTAATATCCCAACCTTGATCTTGCATGGTGGCAATCGCACATCTGAATGTTTTGTAATTGATGTTTTGATAAGTTCCGAGCAGTGAATCAGGCTTCATGTAGTCTGATTTTTCAGCCCAGATAATCGGACTTTTAGTTGTTTTTGCCTTGCGAATAAATACCTGCTTTGTTTCGATTAGGGTTTCGCCAATTACAACAGGAACTTTTGTTTTAATTATTCCAGCTTTTTCTCCAGCTATTTCCGCCAATGTGTTGCCTAGAAACTGCGTGTGATCAATTCCAATTGAAGTAATGATGCTCAATTCTGGTTGAATAATATTGGTAGAATCTAGTCTTCCTCCTAAACCGGTTTCGATAATACAAATATCACAGCCCTGTATTTCAAATTCACGTAAGGCGAGCGCCCAAGTTATTTCGAAAAAGGAAGGTGAGAAATTGAGTTCTTTTGCTGTTAAGTTGATCACAAAATCAATAACAGTTTCTTCAGAAATCATGATCCCGTTTACTCTTATGCGCTCACGAAAGTCTACTAAATGTGGGGAAGTAAATAGCCCTGTTTTGTAACCAGCTTCTTGAAACGTTGAGGCAAGCAAACTGCATACAGAACCTTTTCCGTTAGTGCCAGCAACGTGTATAAAACGTAAGCGTGATTCAGGGTTACCATAAATCACGCACAAACGCTCTGTATTTATTAAATTTGGTTTGTATGCTTCGGCTCCGATGACTTGATACGAAGGAAATTGTTCAAAAAGCCATGAACAGGCTTCGGAATAGGTCATTTATTTTGCACTGATATTGATTGAAAATCGTTGTTTGATATCTGGCGCACCAGCTAACGCAGCATATTTTAGATCTTTTAGGATAGCCTGTTTGGCTTGTGCAATGATGTTCATGTTTGTTGTAGTACAACTACCAATAATTGGCTGAGCACTGATAACATCACCATTCGCATTGTAAACAATATTAAATACCACTTTACAGTTTTCATCCGAAACGATTTCATCGTCTGTTGGCGTACTGATACGAGCACGAGGTTTAGCTCCGGCACCATCTCCAGGCCCAGTTCCGCTTCCAGGTCCACCAACTCCAACGCCGGTTCCGTTGCCTTCTGCGTTACCATAAGAAGTCCCTTTTCCATTTCCGTTAGCACCAGGCTTAGAAAAAGGATTATAGGGCTTTGGACTCGGTTTATCAGTCGGTTTATACGTTATTGTTCCATCACCTTTAGGTACAGATGTTTTTCCCTTAGAACTTGTTGGCGTTTGGGCAATCTGTGGAGTGGGAGGGGTAGTGTTTACAGGACCATCCATTGGAGATCCACCTTCCGACCCGCCAGATAATGGATCAGCTTTTAATTGTTCAATTTGAACATTATCTATTTCTGTTAGTCCTTTAGTAACATACACCTCTGGTTTAGGATCAGGTACTTGGTACGTAGCAGCATGCAGAATAATAACCAATAAGGCCACTGAAACAATTGCAACAATAACACCTGTGTTGCGGTGTCTTGCAAAAACTACGGGCATTTTAAGTGCGTTTACTGCATTCATGATTCCTAGATTTAAAGGTTAATTTATTTGTCGTACGCTAAAACGGGATCCCAACCATTAGTTTGGGCTAACGCTAATACTTGAAAAACAGCTTCGTATTTTGCATTTTTATGTCCAGCAATTCTTAACTTCGGTTCTCCTGATTTATCCACAGAAGCTGCAATTTGATCCTTAATTGAAATAAGATCTGTTGGTTGCTTTTCGTTACCTTCGGGTGCGAAATAATACTTACCATCTTCAGTAATAACAACCGTTGTGGTTACCATTTTTTGATCTGGGGGTAAATTTTCATCACTTTTCGGTAAATCGATAGGTGTTTGGTTGTTGCTCATCAAACTCATGATAATGAAAAAGATAAGTAGCAAAAATACAAGGTCGGTCATGGATGCCATGCCACCTTCTACTTTGATTTGATTTCTACTGCCTAAGTTCATAATTACTTGCTTGGGGCGTTAATAATATCCATGAATTCAAAAGCATCATTTTCCATTTGGTAAACAACTTTTCCAACTCGAGCACATAAATAATTGTAACCTACGAATGCAATAATTCCTACAATAAGTCCTTCAACAGTTGTAATCATCGCGGTCATGATACCTGGAGCAATTATTTTTAATTCTAATGCTGCTGCATTTTGAAGATCAACGAAAACAATTACCATTCCAATAACAGTTCCTAAGAATCCAATCATTGGTGCAGCACCTGCAGAAGTTGCCAATGAACTCAAACGTTGTTCAAGTCTAAGTACTTCTAGTTTCCCTGTGTTTTCAATAGTTGCAGAAATATTATCCATTGACTTACCCAATCGTGCTATGCCTTTTTCAAGCATACGAGCAGAAGGACTATCCGTTGCCACACATAATGCACGAGCTGCATCTATGTTACCAGCAATCATAAATGCTTTAATTTGAGCAAGAAAATTATCTTGATTCTTACTTGCTTTTTGCATCGCTAAGAAACGCTCCACAAAAACAAATACGGTAAAACCAAGCATAAGCACAAGGATTAAGTTGATAATCCAACCTCCATTTTGATTAGCTGAGTCAATAATGTCCCAAAATTTTACTGAAGTAGATCCAGTTGCTGAAGGTGTAGTTGTTGCCGCTCCTGCGGTTTCTATTTGCATGATAAATGACATAATCTTGTTTTTATATTTTAGTTTAACGTTAATTACTTATTTCGATACACTTCTTAAAGTTTAACAAATAAAACGCTTTATTTCATCGTTATTTATAGTACGTCAAATGATTTATACAAGTCGACATGTTTATAAACTTGAATACATTTGCATACGAAAGGTTACACCAATTGTTTCAATGCTTGCTCAAATGCTGTTTTAGCAATATTTATTTTTGCTGGATTTACAGCATAAACGCGTTCTAAGGCTTGTTTAATAATTAAACTAGTGTCTTCAAAAATAGACTCGTCATCTATTTTCTTTAAGTCGCTGCTCATTAAATAGGCAAATACCCTTGCCATACCACAATTGGAAATAAAATCAGGAATAACAGAAAGTTTTTCGTCTGCATGCGCTGCAATTGGACCGAAAAAGATTTCTTTATCTGCAAACGGAACGTTAGCTCCAGCTGCAATAACTTCTACACCTGTCTTGATCATTCGGCTAAGTTGATCTTCTGTTACTAAACGCGATGCTGCACAAGGAATGAAAACATCCGCTTTAATATCCCAAATAACATCATTAACTTCTGTGAACGATTTCATTTCGCTTGAAACTAGTTCGTTACCGTTTTTTCCTAAAAATAATGCTTTAATTTCTTCAAAGTTGTATCCTTCTGTTTTAATAAGTCCACCAACTCGGTCAATAATTCCAACAACCACAGCTCCTTGTTGCGTCAAATAAAAAGCTGCAGCCGAGGCAACATTTCCCCAACCTTGAACGATAACTTTCTTTCCTTTTAGAGAGCCACCCCAAATTGAATAATAATGAATGATAGATACCGCAACGCCATATCCTGTAATCATATCTGCAACAACAAATTTCTTTGTTACGTCTGGAGAATAGATTGGGTTTTCAAGAACTTTGATTACTCCATTTCTTAATTGACCAATACGGTTTATTTTTTGTGATTCACGTGGTTGAAAGTGGCCGTTAAAAACACCTTCTTGCGGATGCCAAATACCACAATCTTCTGTCATTGGAATTACTTCATGAATTTCGTC
>JAYSRU010000112.1:0-14509 GCA_043720875.1 Crocinitomicaceae bacterium | reverse complement strand
CTTGGGGGTTAAGCCTAAAGATATGGTTGGATTAGTTTCAACGAATAAATTGGAATGGGATGTAATGGATATAGCCATTCTCTCGGTTGGAGCAATTTCAGTACCCATTTATCCTAATATTTCTATTTCAGATTACGCTTATATATTCAATGATGCAAGCATCTCTGTGGCTTTTGTTGGATCGGTAGAGTTGTATCATAAAATTGAAGAAATTAGACCTAATGTTGCTACTCTTGGGAAAGTATTTTGTTTCGAAAAAAGCGAAGGTGTACCATTTTGGAAAGAACTAGATGCACTTGTCGTAGATATGGATATGGTGGAAATTGATGCACGTAAAGCGTTGGTGAAGCGTTCAGATCTTGCCACATTGATTTATACTTCAGGTACAACAGGTTTTCCTAAAGGAGTGATGCTTTCGCATGACAATTTGTTGTCGGATGCTGAGGCTTGTTTTAGACCATTTCCTGTGTCGAAAGGAGATAAAGTACTAACTTTTCTCCCCACTTGTCACGTATACGAAAGAATGTTGCATTACTTATATATGTATACTGGATGCAGTGTGTATTATGCGGAAAGTTTAGAAACTATTTCAATTAATCTGAAGGAGGTTCAACCGCATTTGTTCACAGCGGTTCCAAGATTAATAGAAAAGTTGTATGATAAAATTATGGACAAAGGCGAGGCTTTAACTGGTTTCAAACGAAAATTATTCTTTTGGGCTGTTAAATTGGCAGAAGAATTTGAGCTGGAAGGTAAGTCAACGATTTATAAGTTAAAATTGGCCATTGCTAGAAAACTGATTTTTAGTAAGTGGAAAGAAGCTTTAGGTGGAAATGTGAAGGCTGTTGCTTCGGGTTCTGCAGCATTACAACCTCGTCTTGCTCGTATATTTTATGCCGCTGGCATTCCAATTTTGGAAGGGTATGGGCTTACAGAGACCTCACCAGCAGTTTCTGTGAACTGTTTGAAACGGGGTGTTCGATTTGGAACGGTTGGTCCGCTAGTGGATGGTGTTGAAGTAAAAATTGCTGAAGATGGAGAAATTTGTGTTAGAGGTTCGATAGTAATGATGGGCTATTATAATCTTCCGGATAAAACAGCCGAAGTAATAGATGCCTACGGATGGTTCCATACGGGAGACATTGGTGAGTTTATTGAAAGTAAATTTTTAAAAATTACTGACCGTAAGAAAGAAATATTTAAAACTTCAGGGGGTAAATATATTGTTCCTCAATTTATGGAGAACATGTTTAAAAGCTCAAGATTCGTTGAACAAATTATGGTCATCGGAGAAGGAGAGAAATTTCCGGGTGCCTTGGTGGTTTTAAATTTTGAATACGTTAAGGATTGGGCTAAACAGCATGGAATTTCACTTGGGAGTACAAATTTGGAATTGGTCGAAAGTCAAGATGTGAAAGATGTTGTTTTCAAAGAAATAGAAGCCATAAACTCAGATCTAGGTTCATGGGAAAAAATCAAGCGCTTTGCATTAATACCAAATGATTGGTCTATTAAAGGAGGGGAATTAACCCCAACGCTAAAATTAAAGCGTAAGGTGATAATGGAGAAATACGCAGACCTAGTTATGAATGTTTTCGCTAACGATGATAGAATCAATCCGCGTAAGTGCGATTAACGTTTAAGGCATGCTGAATAGAATTATTTTATTATTAGGTATAAGTTTTTCAAACGCTTTTGGTCAAGGCTCACTTCCTTTGATTCCTAAACCTCAGGCGATGGAACTTTATGAGGGCACATTTTCTTTAACTGCGAATACTCAATTTGTAATACAGGGAAATGTTCACAAAGAGGCATTGGATCTGTTCAAGGTATTTGTAAAATCAAATTTTGGAATTGAATTCAAATCTTTGAAAAAGAGTCATAGAAAGTTTTCGGTTGTCCATATTAAATTAGACAAATCAACCGCTAAGTCCAAAGAAGCATACGACCTTAAAATTGAAAAGCATAAGTTAACTATAGAGGCCTACGGAGATGCTGGATTGTTCTATGGGATTCAAACACTCATGGAGCTGATTCCTTTACATTCAAAACAAAATATTGCTTTGCCTTGTTTGATGATTAATGATTCTCCTCTTTATGCTTGGCGTGGAATGCATTTGGATGTAAGCCGACATTTCTTTTCTGTAGAATTTATCAAAAAATACTTGGATTGTCTTGCGTTGTATAAAATGAATACGTTTCATTGGCACTTAACGGATGATCAGGGCTGGAGGATAGAAATAAAAAAATATCCCAAACTGACAGAAATAGGTTCCGTTCGTAAAAAATCGATGGTTGGGCATTATAAAGATCATACGTTTGACAGCATCCCTTATGGTGGATTTTATACGCAAGAAGAAATTAAGGAGGTTGTGGCTTATGCGAAACAACGTTTCATAACGGTAATTCCAGAAATTGAAATGCCGGGTCATGCAATGGCCGCATTGGCTGCTTATCCTGAATTGGCATGTACGGATGGGCCTTTTGAAGTAGCAACAGAATGGGGTGTTTTTGATGATGTTTATTGTACAACAGAAACAACGTTTACATTCTTGGAAAATGTAATGGACGAAGTATTGTCATTGTTTCCTTCCGAATATATACACATTGGAGGCGATGAATGTCCTAAAACACGATGGAAAACATGTGAAAAATGTCAAAATTTAATTAAACAAGAAAAATTGAAGGATGAATTTGAACTTCAAAGTTATTTTATTCGTCGGATTGAAAAGTATATCAATGTTAAAGGAAGAAAGATAATTGGTTGGGATGAGATATTGGAAGGTGGATTGGCCCCGAATGCTGCCGTAATGAGCTGGAGAGGAACAGAAGGAGGGGTTGCAGCAGCGAAACAAAAACATTTTGTGGTAATGAGTCCTGGAACACATTGTTATTTTGATCATTATCAAGCAGATCCTAAAACGGAACCTGTGGCGATTGGCGGTTACACAACACTCGAAAAAGTTTACAGTTATAATCCAACACCCTCCGAATTGACAAAAGAAGAGGCTACCTATATTTTAGGTGCACAAGGTAATGTTTGGACTGAATATATGACAACCTCAGTTTACGTTGAATATATGGCTATTCCAAGAATGGCTGCTTTAGCTGAGGTTTTATGGGGAACCTCAGATCCAAAACAGTTTAAAGGTTTTCAAGATAGGTTATTAGTTCACTTTGCTTTGTTAGATAAAATGAACGTGAACTATTGTAAGAATATCACGAGTGGTGTTCAAACTAAGTAAATATACAACTACTACAATTAATGACGGATAGAAGAAATTTTTTAAAAACAGCGGCTATAGCTACAGCGACTTTAGGATTAAATGCATGTTTAGGCGATAAGAAAAGGACAGAGGTTCCAAAAATTGGAGCACCACGCTTAAATAAGCCAATTGTATTGTCTACTTGGAATTTTGGGATTCAAGCGAATGAAGCTGCATGGAAAGTTTTACAAGATAAGGGTAGAGCAATTGATGCTGTTGAGGCTGGAGTTAGAATACCAGAAGGTGATCCAATGGAAAGAAGCGTTGGCTACGGTGGAAGACCAGATCGCGATGGGAATGTAACTTTAGATGCTTGCGTGATGGATGAATTTGCAAACATTGGTTCTGTCGCGGCTTTGGAACATATTAAACACCCTGTATCTGTTGCGCGAATGGTGATGGAGAAAACGCCTCATGTTATGCTCGTTGGTGACGGCGCGCTGCAATTTGCATTGGAACAAGGATTCGAAAAAGAGAATTTATTGGTAGAAGATTCACGCATCGAATGGGAAAAATGGTTGGATAAGAATGAATACAATCCTGTGGCAAATATTGAAAATCATGATACTATTGGAATGATTGCTTTGGATACGCATGGAAACCTTTCTGGAGCCTGTACAACAAGTGGCATGGCTTTTAAGATGCACGGACGATTGGGAGATTCTTCTATAATCGGAGCCGGTTTATATGTGGATAACGAAATTGGAGCGGCAACGGCAACTGGACATGGAGAAGAAGTAATTCGTATTGCAGGAAGTTTTTTAGTGGTTGAATTAATGCGGCAAGGTAAAAGTCCTCAACAGGCTTGCGAAGAAGCAGTTGCTCGTATCGTTAAATTGACAGAGACCCGACAGAAGAACCTAAAAGATATTCAAGTTGGTTTCATCGCTCTGAATAAGCAAGGTGAACATGGCGCATTTTGTATTCAATATGGTTTCAATTATGCAAAATTTGATGAAACAGGAAACAAGTTATATGGCGCAAAGCACAAAATTTAAGTGATAGTATGTTAGAAATTGCATGTTTTTCATTTGATTCTTTAGTGATTGCGCAAAACGGTGGGGCAAATAGAGTTGAGTTTTGTGCTTCATTTGAAGCGGGTGGAGTTACACCAAGTCTTACTGAAACTGTTGCAGCACGGAAAATAATTCACATCGACTTATTTGTAATGATTCGTCCACGCGGTGGCAATTTTTGGTATTCCGACTTAGAGTTTGAAGCAATGAAAGCCTCTATTCGATCATTTTTGGCAATTGGAGTGGATGGATTTGTTTTTGGAGTTTTAAAGGAAGATGGTACAATGGATCTTGAAAGAAATCAAATTTTAGTTGCCTTAGCTGCTGGTAAACCGTGTACTTTTCATCGGGCGTTTGACAAAATCGAAAACAAAACTGATGCATTAGCTCAATTAATTAAATGTGGCTTTTCAACCCTGCTTACCTCGGGAGTTCCTACAAATGTTAACGATGGCTTAGATAGCTTAGCGCAACTAGTGCAGCAAGCTGGAAATCAAATAACAATTATGCCCGGTGGCGGATTGCGCTCTTCGAATTGTGAACTAATAAAACGTGAAACGAAAGCAAACTATTTCCACTCATCTGCCATTACCGAAGCGGGGGAACTTGCTAATTTGGAGGAAGTGATATTGTTGAAAAAGCTGTTAGCCTAAACAAAACTATTCACTTTGTGAATCAAGGCTTCAACCATGCTATCCGGACAACTTGCACCAGAAGTTACAATAATATTTTTTGCCGATGCTAAATTTATTGAACGTGTTTCAACAGCTTTGGTGTGAATGTTATAACATTCTATGGTGTTGATCGAAAGTAATTTATCAGCAGACTCAACGAAGTAGGTCGTGAATTTATTTTCTAATATTTCGACTAAATGTGTGGTGTTAGAACTTTTATATCCGCCAATAACGAAGGCAATATCTGCCTCAATTTCCATTAACCCAAGCGTAGCATTTTGATTATCATTGGTAGCATAACACAAGGTGTCGCGTGTGTCGGCTATATGATTTTTTATTTCAAGTTCACCATGTTTTGCAATCATTATTGCGCGTAAATAATCTGCAATTTCCTGGGTTTCAGTGGCTAGCATTGTGGTTTGGTTCACCACTCCAATTTTTTCTAAATCTTTTGTAACATCAAAATCAAGGGTGTGCAAGCCTTTAAAATGAACATAAAATTCTTCTGGTTTTCGTTGACCTAAAATCACTTCTCCCAAAAAAATAGCATCTTTTATATTGTAAAGTATCACAACTTGCGCATTTTGTGCACTGCGCGAAACTGTAGCTCTTGTTTCCTCGTGACTCGATTTACCATGTACAATAATTGTATGTGCATCAATACCGAGTTTTTCAGATCTATTCCAAACTTTTTCAACAAACGGGCAGGTTGTATTGTAGCTCTTGGTATTGATTTTTCGTGCTTCTATCGCTGCTTGTATGTCAACAGTTGTACCGAAGGCAGGAATGATAACGACATCATCAGAAGTCAATGTTTCAAACGGAATGAGTTGATTTCCAACCGTGTCTTGTAGAAAGGCAATACCGTGAGCCAATAAATCTTCATTTACCGCAGGATTATGAATCATTTCACTTAACAGAAAAATTCGTTTACTAGGATTCTCTCGAATTGCTTTATAGGCTATTTCGATAGCATTCTCAACTCCATAACAAAAACCAAAATGACGTGCTAAATAGAAATTTTGTGTTCCCAATTGCAAAAGTGAAGGCGTGAAGTCTTTTTTACGCGGATCTTCAATTCTGCGTTGCTCCTTTAATTTACTAATTAATGGAGAACGGTAAAACTCAGGAACGTCAAATTGTTTCATGGATTAATGTAAACGACCAGGGTAAACTTTCAATGCTTCATTCAAGCAAATTACGGCTTTACGTAACGAATCTTGGTTTAAAACATATGCCAATCTAGCTTCTTGTAATCCTGCATTAGCGCTTGAATAGAATCCATTTGCTGGGGCCATCATTACGGTTGCTCCTTCGAATGAGAAATCTTCTAACAACCATTGGCAAAACTTTTCTGCGCTGTCTACCGGAAATTTAGCGACACAATAAAATGCACCTGCTGGTTTCGGACAATAAACACCTTCGATGTTGTTTAATCCTTCCACCAAAATATCACGACGGGCAACATATTCTTTCACTACGTCATCAAAATAAGATTGCGGAGTATCAAGCGCTGCTTCTGCTGCTATTTGATCAATGGTTGGAGGGGAAAGTCGTGCTTGTGCAAACTTAAGCGCAGCAGCCATAACTTCTTTGTTTTTGGAAATCAAAGCGCCAATTCTTGCACCACACATGGAGTAGCGCTTCGAAACTGAATCGATCATGATCACATTTTGTTCAATACCAGGTAAGTTCATTACCGAAACTGGTTTTGCACCGTCGTAACAAAACTCTCTGTAAACTTCATCCGCAAAAAGGAACAGGTTATGTGCTTTAACGATTTCAGCCAAGGCATTCAATTCATCTTTTGTATATAAGTAACCTGTTGGATTTCCTGGATTACAAATTACAATCGCTTTTGTTTTTGGAGTTATTTTAGCTCTAATTTCTTCAACAGAGGGTAAGGCAAATCCATTTTCAATTTTCGACGTAACAGGTACAACGTGTACACCAGCCATCAAGGCGAAAGAGTTATAGTTCGCATAAAACGGTTCAGGAATAATTACTTCATCACCTAAATCGCAAGCTACCATCATTCCAAAAATCAACGCTTCAGATCCACCAGTTGTAATTAGAATGTCTTCCATGTCAACAGGAATTCCTTCTTTCTGGTAGTAAGCAGCCAACTTAACACGGTAAGATTCATTTCCAGCCGAATGACTGTACTCTAAGACTTTTCCATCAAAGTTTTTAATAGCATTCAATGCTGCAATTGGTGTTTCAACATCCGGTTGACCAATGTTTAAATGGTAAACATGGTGACCTGCTTTTTTTGCTACTTCAGCAAAGGGTACAAGTTTACGAATTGGAGAGGCAGGCATTGCCGTTGCTTTGTTTGAAATTGTTGGCATCTGAAAATGATTTTATCTGTTTTGAAAGTGCAAAATTGCAGAAACTTCACAGGATAAACAAGATTTTGATGGATTAGATTACTTTTGTTGTGAAATGAATTTAAGTATACACCGAAAATTACTTCCGATCCTCTTAGTTTTACTCACTTTTATGGGATGTGACACAAAAACTGAAAATAATTCGAATGCCATCGATTCACTTGAAAATGGCATAGAAAATCCTCAAAATACTAACTCGAATAATAAAACAAATAATTCCTTTTCTGCGGCACGTTATGGTCTAAGCGATTTGCAATTACTGGATTCAAGTATACAAGTAGATTTAAAATATGCGAGTGAAGACAATTTTATGCATAAGCGCGTTTATTTTGCCTTGAATAAGGCTTATTTACAACAGGAGGTGGCGCTGCGATTTGTAAAATGTCAACAGTATTTAAAGCGCTTAAATCCCAACTATTCCTTGTTGATTTACGATGCGGTGCGCCCCTTGAGTGTTCAAAAAATGATGTGGAAATTATTGGATTCAATCCCAGTGGCACAACGGGTTAAATTCGTTTCTAATCCAAAAAATGGAAGTGTGCATAATTATGCTGCGGCAGTGGATGTTACGATTTGCGATGCCGATGGAATTGCTTTGGATATGGGAGCGGGGTATGATGATATTCGTGAAATTGCTTATCCAAATTTAGAATGGAAATACCTAGCTTCGGGCGAGTTAACGCAAATACAAGTAGATAACCGTAAATTATTACGTCAGGTAATGGCATCCCAACAATTTCGAAATATTCCAACCGAATGGTGGCATTTTAACGCGTGTTCAAGGGATGTAGCTAAGGTGAAGTATGAATTGGTGTATTGATTTGTTAAAAGCTCACTTACATCAACCTCCGCACATATTCCCAGATCGTAACTCCAGCACAGACACTTACATTCAAGCTATGTTTCGTTCCGAATTGAGGAATTTCAACAATAAGATCTGCTAGGTCAATCACCGCTTGATCAACGCCATTTACTTCGTTTCCAAAAACCAATGCATAGTTTTGATTTTTGATCGGCGCTATGTCTTGTAAAAATGTTGTTTTTTCGGCTTGTTCCAATACATGAATTTCATATCCGTCTTTCTGTAAGGCAAGGCAAGCATCAACTGTATTTTCGAAATATTCCCATGGAACAGTTTCTGTAGCACCTAATGCAGTTTTTTGGATTTCTCGGTGCGGAGGCAAAGGTGTAATTCCACATAAAATGATACGTTCAACCGCAAACGAATCGCCGGTTCTGAAAAATGCACCTACATTACTGAAGCTGCGAATATTGTCTAAAACGATAGTGATGGGGAATTTAGTAGTGTCCTTAAATTCTGCTGGACTTAGCCTGTCCAATTCCCAAAGTTTTAGCTTTTTATTCATTGCGCAAAGATAATGCATTGTTATGTTGATAAAAAGCAATAATTGTTTTAAAAAAGTTTCGAAAGGCTGTACTTCTAGAAATTACCTTTGCATGCAATGCAGATTACCCACAAAAAAAATATCAAATGAGTACCAAAGTGATTAAAGATTCTTCAGAAACTCCTTTGATGAAACAATACAATGCGATTAAAGCCAAATATCCAGATGCTTTGTTGCTCTTTCGTGTGGGAGATTTTTATGAAACCTTTGGAGCAGATGCAATAAAAGCATCTCGTATTTTAGGAATCACCCTCACTAAACGAAAAAATGGTGCCGCTGCGGATATGGAATTGGCTGGCTTCCCACATCATTCTGTGGATAATTACATGCCAAAGCTGGTAAGAGCCGGAGAACGTGTAGCAATTTGTGATCAACTAGAAGATCCAAAATTGACTAAAACAATTGTAAAACGCGGTGTAACTGAATTGATTACCCCTGGTTTGGCCATGAGTGACCAAGTGTTGGAAGGTAGGAAAAATAATTTTTTGGCGACTTTAGCTTTTGGAACAGAACTGCATGGTGTAGCGTTTTTAGATGTTTCAACTGGTGAATTTTTAGCTGCCCAAGGAAATATAAATTACATCGAGAAACTCATTCAGAGCTTCAACCCTTCCGAAATTGTTTACCCTAAATCGCGTCAAAAACAATTCAATGAAATTTTTGGCGAAGCAACGTTTTCTTTTAAGTTAGAAGATTGGGTTTTTGGTGAAGATTTTGCAAAAGAATTATTGCTCAAACATTTTGGTACCGCTTCCTTGAAAGGATTTGGTATAGAAGATCTTACTATGGCAACAATTGCCGCAGGTGCTGCGATGCATTATTTGAACGATACACAACATGATAAGGTTAAACACATTACTCAAATTGCTAGAATTGAGCAAGAACGTTACATGTGGATGGATAAATTTACGGTCAGAAACCTTGAATTAATTCAAAGCTATAACGACAACGGTACAAGCTTTATCGATATTATAGATCATACATTGACTCCAATGGGAGCGCGAATGTTGAAACGATGGGTAGTATTACCGTTGAAAGATCAATCTTTAATAAATACGCGATTAGTAGCGGTTACTTCGTTGATCGAAAATGAACAACTTGCACAGCAATTTATAGAACATCTAAAAAATATTGGAGATTTAGAACGCTTAATTTCTAAGGTTGCTGTTGGAAAAGTAAATCCGAGAGAGGTGGTTTATTTACGCAGAACCTTGCAAGAAATTATTCCAGTTAAAACCTACTTATCGAGCAGTAAAAACAAATCGCTCGAAGCCATAGGTGATCGTTTGAATCCATGTATAAAGTTGATTGAAACCTTGGTGACAAGCTTACAAGATGAGCCAGCTATCTCCGTTGCAAAAGGCGCGGTAATGGCTGCAGGACTTAATCAAGAGTTAGATCAACTGCGTGAAATTGCGTTTCGTGGAAAAGATTACTTAGAGCAATTGCAAGAGCGAGAATCTGAACGAACAGGAATTCCGAGTCTAAAAATTGCGTTTAATAACGTTTTCGGCTATTTTCTTGAAGTGAGAAATAGTCATAAGGACAAAGTGCCAGAAGAATGGATTCGGAAACAAACGTTAGTGAATGCCGAGCGGTACATTACTCCAGAACTTAAGGAATATGAAACAAAGATTTTAGGAGCAGAAGATCGAATTTATGCGATCGAAAATGCCATGTTTCAAGAATTGTTGTTGAGTATGTTGGAATATATTGCGCCTATTCAACAAAATGCGAATGCTTTAGCACAATTGGATTGTTTGCTTTCGCATGCAACATTAGCCATGAGGCAAAATTATCATTTACCAGAAGTGAATGATAGTTTAACCTTGGATATTAAAAACGGTAGACACCCGGTCATTGAGCAGCGCTTAAAACCTGGAGATGCATACGTTCCGAATGATATTTATTTGAATACAAATTCACAGCAAATTATCATGATTACTGGACCCAATATGTCCGGTAAATCAGCCATTTTGAGACAAACCGCTTTAGTGGTGATATTAGCGCAAATCGGATCGTATGTTCCAGCAGAAGGTGCAAAAATTGGAGTGATCGATAAGTTGTTTACGCGTGTTGGAGCTTCGGATAATATTTCTACAGGCGAATCTACATTTATGGTTGAAATGAATGAAACCGCGAGTATATTGAATAACCTGAGTCAACGAAGCTTGGTGTTATTGGACGAGATCGGACGAGGAACGAGTACCTACGATGGTATCTCGATTGCTTGGGCAATAGCGGAATATATCCATCAGCATCCCACTGCAAATTGTAAAACACTGTTTGCAACGCATTACCATGAATTGAACCAGATGACAGACACTTTTCCTCGGATCAAAAATTACAATGTTCAAGTGAAAGAAGTGGGCAACCAGATCCTATTTATGCGCAAGTTGATTGAAGGGGGAAGCGAGCATTCATTCGGTATTCATGTGGCTAAACTAGCTGGAATGCCACAAGAAGTTTTAGCGAAAGCTAACCTAATTTTGGCAGATTTGGAGTTGAAGGAAAAGTCTAAGAGTTCCGTTGTTCCAATGAAACAGTCAAAAACGAGTAAAGTAACCAAGTCAGAGCCAGGCATGCAATTGAGCTTTTTTCAATTGGATGATCCGGTTTTGAGTAATATCAGAGATACTTTAGAGGCTATCGACATCAACATGCTTACACCAATTGAAGCCATGATGAAGTTGAATGAAATCAAAAAATGGGCAGGCGGTAAAAATTGAATTTGAACCTAAACAGCATACGTGTGTATTAAGAATGAATTCATTTCTAAAACCGATAATATGCGTTTCAAATTTCTACTTATTTTAGTCATTTCTGGATTAGTTCGCACAAATTTTGCGGCATCTGAAAAAGGGTTGAGCATAGCATATCGCGTAAAAGAATCCAAAAAAGACACAGCGTTAAAGTCAAATGAAGCCGTGTATTCTTTTACTTATAACTTAGTCGATTCAATTACGAGTAAAAGTGATGTTGAATATTCTATTGATGGTGTTTCTCACTTTACTAAGTTGGATAAGAACGCTCACTTTGATGTAAAAACTACAACAGGTAAACATGTTTTTGTGATTTACATTCGTGAAGGATACGATGAAATATACACGGATTCTATTGCAATAGAGGCGCAACACAGGTTGGAGGTTGAGTTGTATTATGTGCATAATCGCAACAGGATGATTTGTGACAAACCCGTAATTTATTTATATCCTGCGGTGCAGACTTTGGTAAAAGTGGAGGTGGTTCCGAAAGGAGAATTTACGTTTACTTATCCAAGCTATGGAAATGGTTGGGAGGTGACGGCAGCTCCAAATGGTGCGCTAACAATTGGTGATGCTACCTACAATTATTTATTCTGGGAAGCACAAGTTCAACAACTTGCGGTTAGTGAAGGAAAAAATAAAAATGTGGGTTATTTAGTGAAAGGTGAAAATATCTTAGCTTTTTTAGAGGAAAAATTAAACGCTTTTGGTTTCACAAGTCAAGAAAAAGCTGATTTCATAACGTATTGGGGTCCGACATTATCCAAACAAAAGAAAAACAGAATTCAATTTGTTATGAACGACAATTGTGATGAGTTTGCCACTTTAAAAATAACACCTAAACCCGACCATATCTATCGGTTTTATATCCTTTCAAGTCCAGTTGCGGAGGATGCAGATTATTTACTTGAACCACAAATCATTTCACCCATGCAAAGAACCGGTTTCACAGTTTTAGAATGGGGAGGAAGCGTAGTGTCAGAATTCATTAATTTATTTTAAGTCATGAAACATCTTGTTGTACTTGTTTTTTCGTTTTTCGCTTTTGAATGTTTTGCAATCAAAGAGCTGGATTTGGCAATTGCTTATTCTGTTGGAGCATCTAAAATGGATACATCGTTAAATTCAAATGAAGCGGTGTATTCTTTTACTTATAATATAGTAGATTCTCTTACAAATAAAGGTAATGTTGAATATTCTATCGATGGTGTTTCTCACTTTGCTAAGCTGGATAGACAGGCACATTTTGATGTAAAAACTACTCCGGGTAAACATGTTTTTTTGATTTACATGCGCGAAGGATCCGATGAAATATACACAGATTCTATTGTGATAGAGGCGCAACACAGGTTGGAAGTTAATTTATATTATGCGTATAAGCGCAACATGATCATGTGCGAGAAACCCGTAATCTATTTGTATCCATCAGTTATGACACTCGTAAAAGTGGAAGTTGTTCCGGCAGGAGAATTCACGTTTACTTATCCAAGCTATGGAAATGGTTGGGAGGTGACGGCAGCTCCAAATGGTGCGATTACAATGGGTGATGCTGCGTATAATTATTTGTTTTGGGAAGCGAAAGTGGCGCAAGTAGCAATCAGCAACGGAAAGAACGAAGGTTATTTGGTTAAAGGTGAAAATATCTTAGCTTTTTTAGAGGAAAAATTAAACGCTTTTGGTTTTACAAGTCAAGAAAAGGCTGATTTTATAACGTATTGGGGTCCGATATTATCCAAACAAAAGAAAAACAGAATTCAATTTGTTATGAACGACAATTGTGATGAGTTTGCCACTTTAAATATAACACCTAAACCCGACCATATCTATCGGTTTTATATCCTTTCAAGTCCAGTTGAGGAGGATGTAGATTATTTGCTTGAACCACAAATCATTTCACCCATGCAAAGAAACGGTTTTACAGTCTTAGAATGGGGGGGAAGTGTTATCTTGCAACAAATTAATTAAATAGTATTAGCATGAAACCATTACTTATTTGCGTAATCTTATTTGCGGCACAAACGTTATTCGCCTATCCAATAAGGGAGGCTGGAATCGCATATAAAGTTGGGAGATCAAAATTGGACAAAAAACTGAAAACAAATCAATCAGTTTATCGTTTTGCATTTAACGATGTGCCAGGCACGCTGGAAAAACCAACGATTCGTTATTCAATTGACCTTGTTGAGCACAGCGTTGTGTTGGATGCTAGCAATTCATTCTCGGTCAAAACAACACCAGGTAAACATTCTTTCGAGATATTATACAGCTCCGCCTATTCCGAATTATTTATTGACACTTTGGCAATTAAAGGGCGTAACAGATTAGAAATCGCATTGTTTTTAACCAAACCTAAGGGGAATGGCAACATGCAAGTAAAGAAACCTGTAATATATTTATATCCAACCGTGAAAACAGAGGTGCATGTTGAGGTTGCGCCAGTGGGAGCAATGACTTTCACGTATCCGGCATATAAAAGTGGTTGGAATGTGACCGCTGAACCATCCGGTAAAATTCACCACAATGGTGAAACATTAAATTATTTATTTTGGGAAAGTGAGCAAACGCCAATTGAAAGCAGTGAAAAAAATAAATATGGTGAGGTAATAAGTGGGAGTGAAGCAAGCGTTTTTTTGAACGAAAAACTCACCCAGTTTGGTTTAACAAGTGAAGAAAAGGCTGATTTTATTACCTTTTGGGGCCCAAGTTTATCTAAAGATGAAAAATGGTTTGTTCGTTTAATTGTTAACGAAGACTGTAATCAGTTTGCGAATTTAAAGATAAGCCCAGCACCAGATAATGTGTACAGAATCTATTTGCTGGCCTCTAAATTTAAGGAGGAGGATATGAATAACATTAAACCCATTAAGTTGGCTCCAATTAAACGTGGTGGTTTTACTGTAGTAGAATGGGGTGGAAGTAGGTTAGAATAATTGTTAACTTAACCTTGATTTCATAGCTGCTTTACGTTTTTTTAGCACAAAATATATTGCCA
>JAYSRU010000111.1:0-4873 GCA_043720875.1 Crocinitomicaceae bacterium | reverse complement strand
GCTACACTCATACCTATTGCGTATGAAACATTTTTAATTTCTACTGACATTGAATTCTATTTAATTTAAGCAAAAGTACTTACAATTTCAAAATAAACCCAAATATGCTTATAAAATAGTACTCGCATTCTTCCCTGCGACATAACCTGTTGTCCAAGCGGATTGAAAATTGAAACCACCGGTAATTCCGTCAAGGTCTAACACTTCACCACAAGCGTAGATTCCGGGTAAGTTTTTGAGTTCCATCGTTTTTAGATTTACTTCGGAAAGATCAATGCCACCAGCCGTTACAAATTCTTCTTTGAAAGTGGTTTTACCTTCCACTTTATAACTGTCGTTGATTAGGGTATTCAGCAATTTATTGTAGGTTTTACCTTTGAGGTCTTGCCATTGTAACTCCGTATTCTCAGTGATTTTACTTAAAAGATAGATCCAAAGTCTACTCGGAATTCCTCCTGGGTAAACATTGGCAATTTTCTTTAAAGGATGTAATTTGATGAAATTATCTAACACCAACCGCGCTTGATTTTCTGTTGTATCACCGAGCCAATTTACCAAACAGTTTACGTTATAATTTTTACGTTCCAATTCTCTCGCTCCCCATGCAGATAGCATTAAAATACAGGGTCCACTCATGCCCCAATGCGTGATTAACAAAGGACCTCGACCGATTAACTTAGTGCCTTCTACCCTAGCGATTGCATCTTCAACCACCACTCCCATTAAACTTTTGATGCTTTCATTTGGCATATTAAAGGTAAACAATGATGGTACAGGTGTGATTAATTTTATTCCCATTGCACTTGCCATTGCATACGACGACAATTTTGGATGTCCCCCAAAAGCAAGAATCACTTTATCGAAATAGAAACTTTCAGCATTAGATTGAATTTCCCATCCCAAATCTTTTCGTTCTAGTGATGTAATGTTTTGTGACAAGCGAATAGCTATTGAATGTTTCTTTGCTTCGTTTAAAAAACAATCAATAACAACTTGAGAAGTATTGGCCACTGGAAAAATGCAACCGTCATTGATTGCTTCGAGGGCAACACCACGTTGAGCGAACCAATCAATTGTTGACTGTGCATCAAACTGATGAAAAAGTTTTCTTAACTGATTTTCGCCTCTCGGGTATTTTTTAGAAAGCGCTTGAATGTCAAACAAGTTGTGGGTAACATTACAGCGACCACCACCAGAAATTTTAACTTTGGAGAGCAACTTATTGCTTTTCTCAAAAATGACTAATTCGCAATTTGGGTTTTCATCTTTCGCACTTAATGCGGCAAAAAATCCAGATGCACCTCCGCCAATAACAGCAATTTTCAATGTTTTATCCACCCACAAATGTAAGGTTTGTATTTCGAAAACAGAAACAGATTAAAAAAGTTCGCTATTCTGCTAATACCTTTAAAGCTGTTCTTCTATTTCTTTGGTGATACTCTTCTTTTAAAGCAGCATTTGGAAGTGCATTAATCATTGCTTCAAGCAAAGTCAAATCTTTCCCATCAGGACCTTTAATGATAGCAGGTTCAGTTTCTCCCATACCTGTTGCCAACAATTTTTTAGGATCGATTCCTTTAGAGATCAAATAATCAACCACAGATTTTGCTCTACCTTGACTTAAACTTAAATTATACACATCACTTCCACGCGCATCCGTATGCGAACGAATTTGAACACTAAGGTTGTCATTCAATTCAAGAAATTTCACCAATTTATCTAATTCAACAATTGACGAAGGACGTAACGTTGCTTTGTTGTAATCGTACTCAATACCTTTGATTGCAATTTCACCTTTTGGAATCAATGCTAAAAATAAATCATGTTCTAAATCTGTGCTTTGATCTAACGCAATCGTATTTTCAACTCCACCATCTGCGAAATAATCTTTCATTGTACCTTTTAATATGTACTCTTCATTCACTTTCAAAGTAGTTTTGTAAAAACCATTTTTATCGGTCATGATCACAACAGGCGCAATTGCACCGCGAATATCTTTGATCTGCACCTTTGCATTTACCAGTCTTGCTTCTGAATCTTTGTCGAAAACATATCCGCTTAGCGTGATTACAATTTCATCTTTTTTGATCGTATAAATTTTATTACAATACGCTTTAACCAAAGAGGTTTCGTTACAATCTGTACACAACTCACGATCTGAGGTTACATAACCTTCTCGCAACAATGAATCCATTGAAAAATAAGATTCGTCTCTAGAGCTGTTAATGGGCTTTCCTAAATTTTTAGCTGCTCCATACCAATCTGTATTGGGATTAATTGTACTTTGAAAGACGTCAAACCCTCCCATTCCAATATGACCGAGCGAAGAAAAATATAAAGTTTTAGAAGCTTGGTGAAAATAGGGTGACATTTCATCAAAGGATGTATTTACAAACAATCCCATGTTACGCGGTTCGCTCAAATTGCCATCGGCATCAATACTTACTTGCCAAATATCCATTCCACCTTCGCCACCTGGTTTGTTTGATGTATAAAACAATGTTTTACCATCTGGTGCAAAACTAGGAGCTGAGGCACTAAATCCTTTGGCATTCACGGTTATTCCCATTGGTACTGGAGCTGTCCATTCGCCATTCACTTTTTTACTTTCAAAAAGCATGGTTGAAACATCCTCTACTGATTTTCTCGTGAATACGATTTGTTTTCCATTTGGAGAAATAGCGGCCGCACCTTCATTTTGCTTAGAATTGATAACTTCAGGCAATGCTTTAATGTTAAAAAAATCTCCCTCGGCTGTTTTCTGAGCAGCATAAACATTTGTCAAGAAATGATTAGAACCTACCACACTGCTGTCTTTTCGAGCAGAAGTAAATAAATATGTTCCATTCATACCATTAATTCCAAAGCTTGTGCTTCCAGTGTTGAGTTTGTCATTAGCTAACGCAACATTAACTCCTTTAACTTGTTCATTTCGTTTTGCGAATTGGCAACTTGCTATTTTCGAGTTAACCTTCAACAGCATATCGCTTTCAGGACCAAACAGTTTAGCAAATTCTTCATATACAACAATGGCCTCGTCATACTTTCCATTTGCAAGTAATACATTCCCGTATTCAAAGGGTGAAAAAGGGTAATCCTCGGAAGGATTTTTAACTGCTAATGCGTACCATTCTTCCGCTTTCCCATAATCTTTTGCTAACGCATGAGAATAAGCAATTTTATGTACTACTGGAATTTGATTTGACTTTACTTCCGTTGGAACTGCGATTTGTATTGAATCTAAATTACCTTTTGGTTCTTTTGCATAGGACGTAATTGCATATGGATTGTAAGCTGCATCGATCTCTCCAGCGCTTGGATGAAAAATTTGATTATAATAATAAATTGCCGAGGCATATTGCCCTTTTTCAAATTCTGAATCTCCGTTGGAAATAAATTTTCTATTTCCTTGGGCAAAACCTAACGAAGTAATTAAGCATGATAAAAATAATAAATATCTCATAATCGTGGACAAGTTGGCTGTGGATTAAGTTTGGTTTGAAATATTAAATAAGTCAAACTCATTTCAGTTGCTCCTCTTCCGGAAGAAGCAAATTTTAAGGTTGAGTAATTGAAATCGTAAGACACTCTAGCTGTCCAAGCGCCCCATTTGGCCCCAAAATCAACTATTGCAGCATCTTTGCTCCGAAAAGTAGATCCAGCCAAGAGGAAAAAATCTTTTTTCGGGAAATAGAATTGCCCCATGGCCGAAACGGTAAGTTCCGATGCTTTATCCTGCACTTGATAGTAAACTTTAGGAATAATTGAAACTCTTTCGTTCAGACCAATGCGCATTCCAGCGTGAAGTAAAGCACGAAAGGCCAACGTATTATCTGTTCCAAAAAAAGTTTCTTTAGGCTGGTTTAAATGAAACATTGTAGCCCCTAAAAATGGATTGAATCGAGCGCCTCTGCGGGCATAGAAATACATAAAACCAAAATTTGCATCTGCAGTTATTACAGAACTATTTGTTATGTTTTCACCTGAAACGATCCCACGATTAAATTGACCTCCATCTGCAGTAGCTTCATATTGAGCTCCCCATGTTAAGGCATTAAAATTAAATGTTTTGTGAAATACAGAAGCACCTAAACCTAGAGACAGTCTATGCGTCTTTAATTTATCTAACGGTAAGTTATAGGCTATACTTGGAGAAAATGTGAATGCGTTGTATTCACCATTTCCAGCATGATAATTCAAGATTTGAGCACCAAAGCTCCATTTCTTTTTGAGTTTCATATCGAAGCCAAAAACGCCCGTTGTAAATGGCTTTTGAGCAATCGCAGTCCATTGCGTTCTATAATGTCCATGCAAACGATACTTAGCTTCAAATAATCCGGTTAATGCTGGATTAGTATTCAAAGCGGCAGCATCATACTGCGACAAATGAAAATCTTGCCCAAAACTCAAGTTTCCTAAGAAAAGGCAAGCGATTAGAATTATTTTTCTCATTATCTCTTATCTAATTAAGGAGAAATCTCCTTTTAATGTATGTTCAACTCCGTCTCTTGTTTTGGCTTTAACGGTATAAACGTAAACCCCAATTGGTTGAATTTCTCCTTTATATTTACCATCCCAACCTTCTGATTGATTGGTGCCCATGAATATCATTTCTCCCCAGTTATTGAAAATCTTAAACTCTAATTCGTCAAACGGTCCACCGTAAACAAAAAGCATATCGTTACTAGAATCACCATTTGGTGAAAATGCGCCCGGCACTTTAGGTGGCAAGAAAATGTAAACGCTATTCACTGCAGTATCTGTACACCCCACATTATCTGTAACTATAAGAATCACTTGAAACTCTCCACCTAAAATAAATTGATGTATTGGATTTTGAACAATACTGGTGTTTCCATCCACAAAGTTCCAT
>JAYSRU010000110.1:0-1745 GCA_043720875.1 Crocinitomicaceae bacterium | reverse complement strand
TCTTGTTTCAAAATTTGAATATCCAAAGATTCTAAAATTCGAATAATGTGCGCTGCACTCAGGTTTACCCCAATTAATCGATTGCAATTGGCCACACTGAATTCAATGGACGAAGCTTTTAGTACTGTTGGATAAATATCTACAGGCGTCATTGAAACTGTTCCACCAGCAACTTCTTGAATCAATAAAGCCGCTCGTTTCAAAGCTAACATCGTTAACTCAGGATCCACGCCACGTTCAAATCTAAACGATGCATCTGTATTTAATCCGTGGGATTTTGCTGTTTTTCGAACCGAAACTGCTTCAAAATAAGCAGACTCTAAGAATAATGAAGTTGTTGCTGCGCTTACGCCAGAATCAATGCCACCAAAAACACCAGCAATACACATGGCCTCGGTTGCATTCGCAATAATCAACTGATCCTCCGCTAATGCTCTTTCAACACCATCAATGGTAATTAGTTTTTCACCTGCTTTTGCGTTACGCACTACTACATTTCCTCCCACTTTTGCCGCATCAAATGCATGCAAAGGCGTTCCAAGTTCCCGCATTACATAATTGGTAACATCCACCACATTGTTTATGGACGATAAACCAACCACTTTCAATCTTTGTTTCAACCATTCAGGAGATTCTCCGATTTTAACATCCGTCAGCGTGAGTCCACAATAACGTAAACAAGCATCCGAATTTTCTACTTTTACTTCAATTTTTAAGGCTTCATTGTCTACTTTGAAATCTGAAATGGAAGGCAATGTAATTTTCTCATTCCCAATTTCATTTTCAATCATATAGGCAGCGATGTCTCTTGCCACACCGATGTGACCCATTGCGTCGGCACGATTAGGTGTTAAGCCAATTTCAATTGCATAATCGTCTTCCGCTTTAATCACTTGTGCCATTGGAGTTCCAACCACTAATGCAGCATTCAATACCATAATTCCAGCATGACCATGACCTATTCCAATTTCATCTTCGGCACACAACATACCTTCCGATTCAACTCCTCTTATTTTTGATTTTTTAATTTTAAAAGCTTCACCTTCCACTGGGTATAACGTACAACCTACGGTAGCGACCACAACTTTTTGACCCACTGCCACATTTGGTGCGCCACAAACAATTTGCAATAAATCTCCACCTGTATTCACGGTAGTTACGTTTAACTTATCTGCATCTGGGTGTTTTTCACATGACATTACTTCTCCAACTACTACTCCTTGCAAACCTCCTGGAATAGCTTCAACTTTTTCAACCGACTCTACTTCGAGTCCAGTATCCGTCAAAACTGCATCTAGTTCTTGTGGTGAATATGGGAATTTTAGGTAATCTTTAAGCCAATTGTAAGAAACTTTCATTGTTTTGTAATATATAATTTCAGTAAAGTTAAGCATTCACATTAAGACAGTTGCAAAAGCTTCAATTCTTCGTTATTTCAAAAATTTAACTCACTCATTAACAAGGGTTAACTCGATCGTTAAATTTGAGAAATGCCTCAACTTGAAACTTTTGCAAGCGTCTTATTTTATTGTTTTTGGAAAAAGCTTCAATTCTTCGTTGTTTCAAAAAATTATCCCTCATCCGTCAGCTGACGGACTCGATCGTTAAATTTGAGAAATGCCTCGACTAAAAACTTTTGCAGAATCATACTTTATTGTCTTGGTAAAGCTTTAATTCTTCGTTATTTCAAAAATTTGGCCCTCATCCGTCAGCTGACGGACTCGATCGTTAAATTTGAGAAATGC
>JAYSRU010000109.1:0-4889 GCA_043720875.1 Crocinitomicaceae bacterium | reverse complement strand
GTATTCCGCCACTGAGTTGTCGTATTGCGTACAATACATCTCAGAATCTTTGGCTAAAGCTACCGGAACAAAATTGGTAATATCACTCGGCGTAATAATTACGCCACATGCATGAATACCCGTATTTCTAACACTTCCCTCTAACTGAGCCGCACGATTAATTACTTGCGCAGAAAGGTCGTTTCCTTTGGCAATTCTTCTTAATTCGATTCCTTTAGCTAAATCCTCTTGTTGTGTTTTAAACTTTTCGTGAATGTCTTCGTCCGTTGCGGCCAACAATTTTTTAAGTCCCATATCGGGCATCATTTTCGACAAACGATCTGCTTCAAACAATGGTAAATCCAAGACTCTTGCAGTATCCCGAATAGATGACTTGGCAGCCATTGTTCCATACGTAATTATCTGCGCAACTTGATTTGCCCCATATTTTTCAATTACATAATCGATAACTAACTGACGCCCTTC
Source organism: Crocinitomicaceae bacterium (assembly GCA_043720875.1). Taxonomy (GTDB): domain Bacteria; phylum Bacteroidota; class Bacteroidia; order Flavobacteriales_D; family Crocinitomicaceae; genus JAYSRU01. The sequence goes on along the minus strand of JAYSRU010000109.1, from coordinate 4,424 downwards.
ATCATCAAAATCGATGTCGATATCTGGCATTGAAATACGATCAGGATTTAGAAAACGCTCAAAAAGTAAATCATACTTGATTGGGTCAATATTGGTAATTCCTGTACAATAAGCAACAGCAGATCCAGCAGCAGATCCACGACCCGGACCTACAGCAACTCCCATTCTTCGTGCTTCGGTAATAAAATCTTGTACAATCAAGAAATATCCTGGATAACCAGTTCGCTCAACCGTCGCTAATTCGAAGTCGATTCTTTCCGTAATTTCTTCCGTTAACTCTGGGTATCTTTTTTTTGCACCTTCATACGTTAAATGTCGTAGAAATGCATTTTCGCCTCGCTTACCTCCATCTGTTAGATCTTCAGCATGCATGAATTCTTCAGGAATGTCAAACGCCGGTAATAACACTTCTCGTGCCAACGGGTAGTGTTCGATTTTAGCTACAATCTCCTGAATATTTTCGATGGCTTCTGGAACATCCAAAAACAACTCCTTCATTTCTTCCGAAGATTTGAAATAGTATTCTTGATTATCTAAGCCGTAGCGAAACCCTCTTCCTCTTCCTATAGGCGTCACAATTTGTTCACCATCTTTTACACACAATAAGATATCGTGGGAAATTGAATCCTCCTTTTTCGAATAAAATGTACTGTTAGTGGCAATTAGTTTAACATTTAATTTTGCAGAAAAGCGCAGTATTGTTTCATTGGCGCGTTCTTCATCCTCTTGTTCACCGTGTCGCATGATTTCTAAGTAGAAATCTTCCCCGAAATGTTCTTTCCACCAAACAACCGCATCTTCAGCTTGTTGCTCGCCTGCATTTAAAATTAACGAAGCAATCTCACCGTATAGATTTCCAGACAAGACAATTAAATCCTCCTTGTACTTCAGTAAAAGCGCTCTGTCGATTCGAGGAACGTAATACATTCCATGCGTAAAGGCGTATGAGGAAAGTTTTATTAAATTTTGATAGCCATTTTTATTTTTAGCCAAAAGAACAATTTGATTTCCGTTATCCTTTTGCTTTTTATCTAAATGATCGCGACACAAATTAAAGGTGCAACCTATAATTGGCGTAATACTATTTTTTGAAAAAACGGCTCCAGATTCTTCCGCTAGCTCTTTTTCCTCTTTAAGTTTCTTGTTGTATTTAGCTATGGCGGCTTCAAATTTAAACGCGGCCATCATATTCCCCATATCGGTTAATGCAACCGCTTTATGATTATCCGCAGCAGCAGCAGCAACCAATTGATCAATCGTAATTGTACTTTGTAGCACAGAAAACTGAGTATGATTATGTAAATGTGAAAACGGAACATCTGCAAGCCTTTGTCTCGCAGCATCCAGATCCAAACCTTCTCCCGAAAACTGCGGAGTGTCGCGCTTCTTGATTTGAGCACTTTTCTCCTTTAAATTTAAATGAACTAGCCCGGCTGGTAAGATTGTAGCTGGATTGAATTTTTTAAATTCTTCTAAATACGTTGGTTCGTTTAATAATTCAGCTGGAGTAAAATGTCCTTTTCTAATTAGTTCAAAAAAGCAACGTGTAGTCGCCTCAACATCGGCCGAAGCATTATGTGCTTCACCGAAACCAATTCCAAAAAGAAAATTATGTAATTCTGTTAACGTTGGCAATTTAAACTTACCCCCTCTTCCTCCTGGCAATTGCAATAGCGTAGCCGAACTTTCGGTACACGTATCCAATACGGGTAAATCTTGTAAATTAGACTCAATACCTAATCTTACTAATTCACAACCAATTACATTTAAATCGAATTTGATATTTTGACCCACAACAAAACGAGCGCGACTTAATACGTCAACAAACTCCAACATGGTTGCTTCTAAGGCGTTCCCTTCTTCTAAAGCCAATGCCGTTGAGATGCCGTGAATTCTTTCTGCATCATACGGGATATCGTAACCCTCTGGTTTTATTAAAATCGCTTTAGATTCCAACAAAACACCCATTTCATCATGTAACTGCCAAGCAATTTGAACACAACGCGGCCAATTTCCAGTATCAGAAATAGGTGCTTTGAAATCTTTTGGTAACCCAGTTGTTTCTGTGTCAAAAATAAGGTACATGCGTCGAAAAATAGAAGTTCAAAGGTAGTAAATTGACCTTAAACTAGCCCCATCTCCTTTTCAAAAGTTATGAACGATTCTTACGCTATTTATTCCTTGAAGCTGCTGGAATAACGTAAATTTTGAAACGCAATTTCACAGGTTTCTTCGTATTCGCTTTTATCGAAATTGTTCGGTCTTGGTATTCGTATTTACCTTTTGTGTCAAACGTTACGGAAATAACTCCGGTCTCGCCTGGAGGTATGGGATTTTTTGGGTAATCCACCTTCGTGCAATTACAGGTAACTATTGCTGACTCAATCAACAATGGTGATTTCCCTGTGTTTTTGAACGCATAACTGAATGTAGACAATTCCCCCTCATTTACTTCTTTTAGGGTAAGCGTTTTTTTGGTAAAAGAAAATTCCGCCAGCTGACAAAAGCCAGTGGCGGAACTCAATGCTATTATGATCGCGAAAAAAAATAGCTTCATCAATACTTACGTATTAGTTTCTAGTTGTTGCTTGGAGCGCCAGAATTATTTACTGGTGTACCGCTTTCAGGCTTAGGGCCAACATTTCCTTTGATGTACAAAGTTGTAGTTCCTGCATTTGTTGTAACAGTTACTTGCTTGTTTATAGCACCTGGACGTTGTGTGTCATACTTTACAGTGATTGAACCTTTTTGTCCTGGAGCGATAGGCTCTTTTGGCCAAGTTGGAACTGTACAACCACAAGAACCTACAGCCTTCTCAATTAAAAGAGGAGCATTTCCGTTGTTTGTAAATTCGAATTTATATGTTCCATCACCACCATACTTTACCGTACCATAATCATGTGTTTCTTTTTTGAAATCGATTTTTGCACCGCTATCAACTGGTTGTTGTGCTGAAGCTTTTGATCCAGATGCAATAGCAACCGATGCAAGAATGAATGCTGCGAATAAATTTTTCATTGTAATTAGTTTTATGTTTTAATAATTTTCGTTGAAACAAATTTAATACAGTTTTCTAAAGTTGCAATTTGCTTAACAATACATTAACACGAATTAGGTTTTACTTTGAAACTACTTCTTTTGAGCGCAAAAGTATCAATTCGTCGAAAGTTAAATTTAAGTGACTCAACCGAAACATTATATCCTTTCTCTTTTCGGCATCAACTCCTTTATTCTCTTTCAAAAACAAAGTAAAGTACTTCCGAACTTTAGCAGTGTCTCTAATTTCTTCAAACACATCATAATTTGAACCTTGACTTTCCAATATAGCGAAACGGTTCTCATACTCGGGATACTTTTCAATGAGTGAATCTGAAACAATGACAGACTGTCTCAAGTTGTTGATTTGCATGTACAATCCTTGTACTTTATCCATGCAAAAAGGCGCATATTTATCTTTCGGGTATTTCAAATAAAATCTTGTATACGCTTGAATCGTTCTCACCACTCTTATTTCCGACACCATTTTATTACTGGCCATTGCAGCTTTAAACTCAGTTGTTAATGAATCATCCATAGTCTTTAAAAATGCTTTCATTTCTGATGGAGTATTTCCCTCGACAACATTCTTATTCGCACTATTTTCGCAAGAAAAAATGCAAAATAACACAGCAGTAAATCCTATAAGTTTCATATTATTAATTTGAGTAATTATTATCTTTTTTTGGATTGATTCGGAAACTTCATTCTATAATCAACATTAATCTCACCTTTCGAAATGTTGTTCAATTTCTTCACCAATAATTTCTTTTTCAATAACGACAGATGATCGGTAAATAATATTCCATCCAAATGATCGTATTCATGTTGAATCACACGTGCTCTAAATCCCGAAAATCGTTCTTCCTTCAATTTCCAATTTTCGTCATAGTAGCTTACTAAAATGTCAGGCTTTCTAAATACATCTTCCCGAACTTTTGGTATACTCAAACACCCTTCGTTAAATGACCATTCTTCGCCAGTTTCCTCTTCAATAATTGGATTTATGAATACTTGTTTAAAATCTTTACATCCTTCAGCCATTGGCTCCTGTTCCTCTTCTTCATCATCGTGAAAAGGAGTGGTGTCTACAATAAACAAACGGATTGAATGAGCAACTTGAGGCGCAGCCAAGCCAACACCGCTAGCTTTATACATTGTATCAAACATGTCACTAATTAATTCCTTTAATTTTGGATGTTTTTTATCAATTTCAAGCGCTTCTTTTTTTAGGACCGGATCACCGTAAGCAACTATTGGAAGAATCATTTATTAGTTTTTTCTGCAAATTTATGAAAAATAGCTATATTTGTACTCGTTCTTTAAATAAATGTACTTATTCAGAAAGGTGGAGGGAAAGGCCCTACGAAACCTTGGCAACCATTTTG
>JAYSRU010000108.1:0-14732 GCA_043720875.1 Crocinitomicaceae bacterium | reverse complement strand
CTTAAATTGATAGAGAAAAAACAATTTGATTATTTTACTTTTGATCTCGGTATAGTTATTGAAAAGCTTTTTCAAACTTTTAAAAATAAATTATGAAACGTATTATTATCATTGCCACATTAATTGGATTGCCATTTGTAAGTATGGCTCAAGAGACACACACTTCTGAGGTGAAAAAAGAAACAAGTTCAATTACTAAACTTCCATCGGTAACTTTAAAGACGATGGAAGGAAAAACAATTAACACGGCTAACCTATCCTTTAAAGGACCAGTTATTATTTCGTTTTGGGCAACATGGTGTGCTCCGTGCAAAAAAGAATTGAATGCAGTGAACGAAGTTTATGCCGACTGGGTAGAAGAAACCGGTGTTACGTTAATCGCGGTTTCTATTGATGATGAAAAAACAAAAGCATCAGTTGCTCCATATGTAAATGGCAAAAGTTGGGAATACCAAATTTGGATGGACACGAACTCAGATTTTAAAAGAGCAATGGGCGTAAACAATGTACCGCATACTTTTTTATTGGATGCTGAAGGAAACATAGTTTACCAACACAACAATTATGCTCCTGGTGATGAGAAAAAACTTCACGAAGAATTATTGAAAATCACTAAAAAATAAAACCCAACTGTGCATACATCAAAAATACTTTTTTGTCTATTTTTAGGAACTAGTAACTTTCTATTCGCTCAAAACATTGGATCGATCAAAGGAAATGCTGAAACAACCTTTCAATTTTTACAAACGGATAGCGCAATAAAGGCATATGCTCCTGCGACTAAAACATTGATTAATTCGTACATCAACGTTTTTTACACGTTCAATAAATTCAAGGCAGGAGCTAGGTTTGAAAGTTACTTACCTGCATTACAAGGATATCCAAACAATTTCGCTGGAAATGGTTTAGGGATGCGCTACGCTGGTTACGCTGATGATAAATTAGATTTAACTTTAGGCCATTTTTATGACCAATTTGGTTCAGGTATGATTTTTAGAGCGTATGAAAACCGTAATTTAGGTTATGATAATGCCATGGATGGTATCCGTTTGGCCTATCGTCCAAAAAATGGAATTCAATTCAAAGCCGTTTATGGCAAAAACAGATTGAGCTTTTTTGATGGTGTTCAAAATGCAGTAGGTTTAGTTCGAGGATTAGATGGAGAAATAACATTAAATGATGCTATTGCCGCGCTAAACGAAAAACCCCTTAAAGTTACCCTTGGCGCATCTTTTGTTTCCAAGTATCAAAAAGATGATAATGAACAATACATTTTACCAGAAAATGTTGCGAGTTATGGAGGAAGAATCGCGGTAAAATATAAAAAATGGGCGACAGACTTTGAGTACATTCATAAAGACAACGACCCATCAGCAGACAACGGTTACATATATAATACTGGACATTCTGCACTCGCAAATATTGGTTACTCTCAAAAAGGACTTGGAATATTAGTTTCAGCTAAATCTATGGATAACTTTAGTTTTCGTTCGGATAGAACACAAGATTTACAAAACGTACTCATCAATTATGTTCCTTCTTTAAACAGAACCCACACGTATAATTTGGTAGCCACGCTTTACCCATATGCAACTCAATTGCAAGGAGAAATAGCATATCAAGCCGAAATAATTTACACTTTCAAGCGTCAAAAAGCAGACGAAATGGTTGGTGGACTTGTAGAAAAACTCTTTCGTGGTAAGTCACCTGCAACCTTTACCGTAAACTTTTCTACCGCTTATGGCAACAAAAAAACACCGGTTGTATTTGACCCAGCAGACTCTTCTAGGGTTACCTACACCTCAATACCGTTCGTAAGTTCTGGGCAGATGTATTGGCAAGATTTCAATATTGAGTATCGTAAAAAAATTACAAAGAAAATTAATTTAGCTACGAGTTATTACAACATCACGGTAAACAACGATGTATCCAAAGTAACTGATGATGCTAAAGGGTTAATACATACTAGCGTTGGAGTTATTGACCTAGCATATACCATCAACGAAAAGCATACTATTCGTGGAGAGTTGCAATGTCTGATTGTAGGAAAAGATCGATATGGAGTTAAAAAAGATAAAGGCGATTGGGCAACTGGATTGCTTGAATGGACCGTTTCTCCCAGTTGGTTTTTTGCAGTGATGGATCAATTCAACTTTGGAAATGCAATAGAAAAAGATAGGTTACATTATTTGATCGGAACGATTGGTTACATTCACGAGGCATCACGCTTTAGTGTGAGCGCGGGAAGACAAAGAGCTGGATTGTTTTGTGTCGGTGGTGTTTGTCGATTTGTTCCTGCTAATAATGGCGTTACGTTTAATTTTACTCATACTTTTTAATATGAAATCAATTACATTACTTTTAGGTGTAGCTTTAATTGCCCTTTCTTGTGACAAGGTTAAGAATGCTTATCCATCAGGTGGCAATGTACCGTTAGACCTAGATACAACTTTATATCCAGGGAATTTCGTAGATTACGTTGCACCTGTTTTCACGATAAATACAAATATTAACCGAAACATTCTAATTGAAGACTATACTGGTCATAAATGTGTGTTCTGTCCTGCCGCTGGAGCATTGGCTATTCAGATCGAAGAAGATGTAGCATCAGGAGGAAGAGTGTTCGTTGCTTCAGTACACGCATCTCCAGGAGGATTAGGGTCATTCCAAGAAACGGACGCAATCTTCACCACAGACTTTACTTGTCCGGAAGGATTAGAATATGGTACTTTTTTTAACATTGGTTATGGGTTTTCAGGTAACCCACGCGGGACAATAAATCGGGTGAATCTTGCCAACGATATGTTTATGAGTGCAACCAACTGGCAAAATGCCGTTACAACTCAACTAGCAGCAAATACATTGGCTGCTAACCTTCAGGCAAAAGCGGATTATTTCCCGTCTACAAGAGGCGTTTATTTACACGTAGAAATTGACCCCATTCTTCCTTTGCCAGCAAATCCAAAGTTGGTTGTTTACTGCGTTGAAGACACCTTGGTAGCCATACAAAAAAAGCCCACAGGCGACGATCCAAATTATGTTCATCACGATATTTTAAGATCTACCATATCGGGTCAAGCATTTGGGCAATCATTATCTACATTTACTCCGGATGCAACTGGTAATTATCTTTTGAAATACAGTTATGTGTTACCCAATGCTATTGATCCTACAAACTTTCATTTCTTAGTTTACCTGATGGATGGTGACACGTATGAAGTGTTACAAGTTATTAAAACCGTATTGCCCTAACCACCCGATTCATTAGAATCAAAAAGCCGTCCTCTCATGAGAACGGCTTTTTGATTTTAAATACTTTACTCTTTTAAAAACTTGGAGCTGATATAGTTCTATATGTTTTGAGCTTGATGGAAGCATTCTTAGGATATCTTACCTCGTATGAAAGTTCCATTGATTTGCTTTCGTTTGGCGCAAGCGTAATAAGCCACTCCAATTCACCCGTATCTTCATTTTTCTTTGCGCCGCTAACGTTCTCAACACTAACCGTAATTTCGCTGTGTCTTGAAACAGGCACTTGATCAAATACGTTTATTGTGATTGCTGTTGATCTATTATTTCTTAGAATAATATCATAAGTATACAATTCCTTTTTGTTCGATCCAACCGTTTTCTTGGTTGTCATTTCTTCTTTTGATTTCCGCATGACCGTAATTTTTTCATCTCGTCCTAAAGAAAGTGATAACGTGTCATCCACAGATTTTGTATCCAACATGCTTTGACCAACATATTTCCCTCCAAAATAAACATGCGTTGGTCCTGGAACGAGCGATAAATCTTGCCATCCCGTAATATTTGCCAATAAATAGGCTCCGGTGCTTAACTTTGGCGTAGAAACATAAGAAAACCTTGCATCTAACGCGAAATCTTTAACATCAACAACATAGGGTTTAGCATCATTCGGACAAGAAAACACGTATGCAATATTAAATTCTGTGCTTAGCTCCGAAACTTCAATAGAGCGCATTTGCACTTTCTTTTGAAATACATTTTGCATGTCATCTTCAGCAATGATCGTAGTTTCGAAATTATCATTTCGATCAAACTTACCCTCTGCATTCTTATTTAACCTCCCATTATAATTAAATTCATCATACAATCTTCTATTTTGACTATTCAATTGATCCATCTGAACATTAGATTGTTGCATGTTGTAGGACAATGTGTTAGAAGTTTTTGAATATTCAGAATAATTCAAATACCAAGCTTCCAATTTTGGGGCGGTTGCGTTTAACATCGGATCGGCCGTTGAGAGCACTAAATCTACATTGTTCCAAGCATTTCCCGTATTGTTGTAAACTTGTGCCTTGTACTTCAAATTGATTTTTTGATTCACATCTTCTGCTCGAAGATCATACAACGCAGCCCAACCGCATTCGCTGACAATATAATTTAATTTTAATTTTGCGTTTCCAGTTTCTTCCACATCTAGAAGAACAATAACTTGATTACTTCTATTATTTTCATTGAAGTTAAGTTCCAACAATTGCCTTCTGTATTCTCCAATTTTAATACTTCTTTCATTTGTAACATGTGTTAATCTGGAAATGTTTTGGTTGATGTCCAAAATTCTGACCCGATAAAAATCCGCCATTTCTTTTAATTGAACAACTGTCAAATTTTGGTTATCCCCTTTTATATTTTGATTAGCCATTAACAGTCCTTTTTCGTTCTGAAACGCATCTAATTGATCGTTTAGACTTGTTAAGCCAAAAGTTAGTTTATCAACCGAGTCTTTTAAAGCGACAATTCTAGGATTATTTTGTTCACCAGCTAAGAAATCCATCTCTGTAGAAACGGATACCAATCTATATTTACCATCTGCATAAAACTGTATTGACTCTGAAAAGGCGTAAGAAGAAATCCCTTTAAAAACTATTTTATTTCTGCCTTTGGTGAGTTTAGCATCGCTCTCGTGTTGCATTTCACCCGAGGTAAAATAGAGCTTGACTTTTTTTATTGGGGCATTAATTTTATGTTCTTGTATAGCTTGAGAGAAAGTGCTATTACTCAAAAATACTGCTGCGAAAACAAGTGATTTGACCATCATAAGTTATTTAAATTTAAGGTGTTTATGAAACGAAGTTACACCTTTAAGCCAATAACGTTCAGAATGACCACTAGAAAATATTTCTAGAATCAAATAAATTTACCGATTTTGCTTTGCAAGCCATTTAACGTGAACACACCACTTTCTTTCCAGACAATTTTACCGTCTTTAAAAAGAATTAAGGTCGGAATACTTTTTATTTTAAAGCGCAGTGCCAAAGCCTGATTACGATCCACATCAATTTTTAATACGGCTAATGCGGCACCATTTTTCTTTTGTAATTGATCTAGAATTGGCGACATTGTGGCGCACGGCTTACACCAAGAGGCATAAAAATCAACAAGAACGGGTTTTTTACTTTGAACGGACACATCAAATTTACTCATACCCTAGCTTTTGTTGTATCGAATTTTTGAAACATGTTCATCCAAACCAATCTACTGTAACGGAACGATACCGGAGCCAAAATGATGTTTATTAGTGAAATAGCAGCGATAAATGACCAGACACCTGCACTCGGGTATAAAAGATAAACCACTAAAAAGGCAGCCACACTAAAGGCAACCGTAAAGCCATAACTTACATACATCGCACCGTACCAATAGCCGGGTTCCTTTTCATATTTATTATTGCAATGCGAACAGTGCGTGGGCATACTAAACATATTCGAGTAAGGGTTTCGAGATTCAAAAACATGAGCACTTTGGCAAACTGGACACGTTCCGTGTACAATACTTGTTATTTTACTTCCTTTTTTCATTGCGTTGCATTTTGACAAAGATACATGTTAATAATACCTTCATATTATGACATTAGTCATTTTTAGAGATAGTTTTCTTATTTTCGCATCATGACAAATCAAATGGTAAAGAATCTATTGAATTATTTCTGGAGGATCATTCTATTTTGGTTACTTCTTTTTGTTTTACAACGCATTGTCTTTTCTTTTGAATACTGGGCAATGTTCAAAGAAACTAGCATTACGGATTGGTTGTACTGCTTTATTGCTGGAATTCGTTTGGACTTGGCTGCTGCTGCTGCCGTATCAACCATTCCTTTCATTTTCTATTTCATTTACGCTTCTTATTCTAAGCGTTTCACAAAATTTTTACACCACTTTTTCTTTTGGCTGATGGTGGTGTGCGTTGTGTTCATTCACACCGGAGAAGTAAATGCATATTTAGAATGGCACCATAAACTCACCTCAAGGGTTTTTACGCATTTATCCAATCCAGACGAAGTATTTAGAAGTGCCGACGGAAGTATGACGCTGTGGTTTGTCATCTACAGCATCATTGAAATTGGCGCAACAATGGTCTTGTTTAGACGACTTATTCTACCACAGTTTGATTCAAAAATCATAGTCAAAGGATTCAAAAAAATCATCCTCGGTTTCCCACTATTTTTACTAATCTTAGGCTTCCACTTTTTATTCATACGAGGTGGATGGCAACAAATTCCATTAAATATTAATACCGCCTATTTCTCAAATAAACCAGTAGTTAATGATTTAGCTACAAATTCTAGTTACTTTTTTGCCGACAGCTATAAATCTTGGTTGCGTACAAAAATTGATCACCTGATACCGAAAGTTGATAAAACAGAAGCAAAGAATATCGTTGCCAAACTCATGGTAATGGATACAACATTTTCTGAACGTTTATTTAAAACCGACAAACCGAATGTTGTTTTTATTATACTCGAAAGTTGGTCTGCCAATGCAATAGAATCTGCCGGAGGAGAAAAAGGTGCTACCCCAAATTTCGATGCACTTGCAAAACAAGGTTACCTGTTTAACAATCTTTATAGCGCTGCTCATACATCAGAAATTGGAAATTCCAGTATATTTTCTGGCTTTCCTGCAATTCCAGAAGTATCGGTAACAAAACAACCGGATAAACACAGAAAAATTCGTTGTATCAATGAAGACTTTGAAAACATGGGATATCATACCGGCTATTTATTTTCTGGTGATTTGAAATACGGTAATATTGGAGGTTATTTTATGGATCATGGTTTTGACGATGTGCAAGATGAAGATGATTTTCCTCAACATCTTAAACGCGGAAAACTCACCTTTTATGATGATGATTTATATTCCTTTTTGATTAAAAAAATTAATAAAAATCCAAAACCATTTTTTCAGTGCGCGTTTACGGGCAGTACCCACTCACCGTTCGATCAGCCTAAATCTAAAGGGCAAAATTTTAAAGGAGAACAATCTGCATTCATGAACTCACTCGTTTATGGCGATCAAGCCTTGGGTAGATTTATGGAAAACTGCAAAAAACAACCGTGGTACGACAACACTATCTTTCTATTTGTAGCCGATCACGGACATCACACACCACATGGTGTAGACATGAGTTATACTAACTTTTACCGAATTCCATTCTTAATTTACGGTGAACCGCTGAAAATGGAAAAGCGTGGGATCATCAATAACACCATTGGAGCTCAATCTGACATTGCGGCTACCTTAGTGAAACAATTTGGACGATCTCCAAAACCATATCCTTGGAGTAGAGATTTACTTGATCCTTCAAGGCAACAATTTGCGTTACACTGCATCATTCGGGGATATGGATGGAAAAATTTACGTGGAAATTATACGCGACAAATGGAAGGCTTGCAAGATTTAGAAAACACTTTTCTACCCGCGTTACAATCCAAAGAGAAAGATACTTGTAATGCCATGCTCTATTCTATTTACCAGTATTACAAAAAGCTTTAATCGTTAGGTTGCCAAACTACGTTTAATTATACGGATATTGACAACTTGAAACTTTTGAAAGCAAGGTTAACTAAAATGGCTTTTAGAAACGTGCCACTACGGGTAATTTAACGCCACTTATTGCCGCAAAACCTCCAGCAATATCTGTCAAATTCTTGTATCCATTACGCATCAAGATTGAAATCGCAATAACGCTTCGGTATCCACCGGCACAATGAACATAATAGGATTCATTTTTATCCAAATAAGCCAAATTTTCCATGATGTAATCCAGCGGATATAAATCTGCGTGCTCTAAATGCGCCGTAGCATATTCACTTGCTTTACGCACATCAATAATTTTTTTAGACGTAAAATCTTGAATTAAATCTTCTGGATTAATTGAAGCTATGGTGGCTAATTTATTTCCAGCTTCTTGGTATACTTCTACTCCGCCAGCTAAAAAACCTACACAATTATCATATCCTACTCGGGCCAAACGTAACGCAGCTTCGTGTTCACTTCCCTTAGGACAAATTAATACAATGGGTTGGTTTAGATCAACAATTAGCGCTCCAACCCACATCGCAAACGTTCCATTCAAACCAATAAAAAGAGCATCAGGAATAAAGCCCTTTATGAAATCTTGTTGGGTTCTAACGTCTAAAATTAGCGCTCCATTTTTCACTTCGCCATTAAATTCATTCAAATTTAACCCTTTTGTGCCTTTTTCTAAAACAGTATCAATTTCTGAATATCCGTTCTTATTCATCTGAGCATTTTTAGGGAAATATTGAGGTGGAGGTAATATTCCATCTGTAACTTCTTTTATAAACTCGGCTTTTGTCATGTTGGCACGTAGTGCATAATTTGTTTCTTTCTGTTCACCTAAACTTCCAGAGGTTTCACTCGACATGTTTTTCCCACAACTTGAACCAGCACCATGCGCTGGGTAAACTACCACGTCATCGGCAAGTGTCATGATTTCATTACGCAATGAATCGAACAACATTCCGGCTAAGTCTTCTTTTGTTAAATCGCTTTTTATTGCCAAATCTGGACGACCAACATCTCCTAAAAATAAAGTATCTCCAGAAAACAAAGCGATCTCCTTACCGTGCTCGTCAATTAATAAGAAACATACCGATTCCGGTGTGTGCCCAGGAGTATGTAAAACTCTTATGGTTAAATCTCCTATTTTGAATTCTTGCTTATGTGTAGCTCCAATGCTTGGAAACACAGTCTTTGCAACTGAGCCAAAAACAATGTCCGCTCCAGTTTGCTTCGCCAAATCAACATGTCCGGAAACAAAATCTGCATGAAAGTGAGTTTCGAAAATGTATTTTATTTTACAATTAGATTCCGTTGCCAGTTGCAAATATGGTTGCGTTTCTCTTAACGGATCAATAACAGCAGCTTCACCTTTATGTGAAATAAAATAAGCTCCTTGAGCCAAACACTTGGTGTAAATTTGTTCTATTTGCATGAAATACGTCTTTTAGGAACACAAAGATAAGAAATTTAAGAGCGAGAAACTGGCTTCAAATTGCTAAGACTTTACCCAATAGTACACAATTTCACACTTTTTAGGTAAAAATTGGATGAACAATACTTCAATTCTGTTAACTTCGCAATCATATTTTCTAAACTAACTATTATAATGAAGATCACAAGAATTATATTTGCTGCAACGCTATTATTACTTACAGTAACCGCTAATGCTGGAGAAAAACCAAAGAAGCCAAAGTTGACTCCAGGTATTTATGCAGAAATGACAACTTCAAAAGGTGTTATTCTTTTGCAATTAGAAGCCGACAAAACACCCTTAACTGTTGCCAACTTTGTTGGTTTATCGGAAGGTAAATTCACAAGTGGAGACAAAGTTTTTTCAAAACCATTTTATAATGGATTAAAATTTCATCGCGTTATCCCTGATTTCATGATACAGGGTGGAGATCCTGACGGAAATGGATCTGGAGGGCCAGGTTATTCATTTGCAGATGAATTTCATCCAGAACTAAAACACGATCAAGCTGGAATATTGTCAATGGCTAATTCTGGTCCTTCTACAAATGGTTCTCAATTCTTTATTACACATAAAGCAACTCCGCATTTGGATGGCAAACACACTGTATTTGGTAAAGTAATCATGGGAATGGAAGTTGTGAATGCAATTGTTCAAGACGATGTAATCAAGAAGGTTAAGATTATCCGTGTTGGAGATGTTTACAAGAAATGGAATACTACAAAGGTATTTGCTGATATCACTGCATTGAAGCAAAAGGAATTTGAAGCAGCACAAATCGAATTGGTGAAAAAAAATGCAGAACTTGAACGCGCTAAAAAAGAAGCGATAATTAAAGCTGCTGAGTTAGCTAAACAAAGTGATGCAGCCACCCAAAGATTAATTCCAACATTAGGTGAAGGAATGTTTGCTGCAATGAAAACAAACAGAGGTACAATTGTTATCAAATTGGAGTTCGAAAAAACGCCTATGACTGTTGCGAACTTTGTAGGCTTAGCCGAAGGAAAATTTGTTAATGGCGCTAAAACATTTTCTACTCCCTTTTATAACGGACTAAAATTTCACCGAGTTATTAAAGATTTCATGGTACAAGGAGGCGATCCTATGGGAACGGGCGGTGGAGATCCTGGATATAAATTTCCTGACGAAATAGATGCAACGTTAAAGCATATTGGTCCAGGAGTATTGTCAATGGCAAATTCTGGTCCTGCAACTAATGGATCTCAGTTCTTTATTACACATAAAGCTACTCCTTGGTTGGATGGAAAGCATACGGTATTTGGAAATGTAGTATTAGGAATGGATGTTGTGAATGCAATTGCACAAGATGACATCATTGAAACGTTGACTATCATTCGCAACGGCGCAAAAGCAATGGCATTTAACGCAACAACTGTGTTTGCTGCTAAAAAAGCGATTCTTGAAGTTGAAGGTAACAAAAAGAAAGCTGAACAAGAAGTGAAAGATAAAATAGCAAAAGAAAGAGGTGAGAAAATTGCCAAAATGGATGTTAAAACCTACAACGCTCAATTTTTCTTAGACCTTAAAAAGAAATTTCCTAAAGCAAAACAAACTGCAAGTGGTTTGGTTTATGTGTTAGAAAACGAAGGAACAGGAGCTAAACCAGTTACTGGATCGAGCATGAGCGTTCATTACACAGGAACATTTATGGATGGAACAAAATTTGATTCATCGCGTGATCGTAACCAACCAATGGATTATAAGCATGTTGAAAATAAAATGGTGAACGGTTTCGAAGAAGCAATCGGCTTAATGGGTCAAGGTGGAAAAGGTAAATTCTTTATCCCTTATCATTTGGCTTATGGTGCAGCGGGTAGACCAGGTGCGATTCCAATTTATTCTGATTTAATTTTCGATTTAGAAGTAATAAGCATTAAATAATTAACACATTTATAGTTTAAGATCCCGCTATTTTACGATAGCGGGATTTTATTTTTACACAAATTCAAAGAAATGAAAACAATACTAATTACAGGTTCATCTACCGGAATTGGAAGATTAACTGCCATCAAGTTTGCCAATGAAGGTTGGAACGTTATTGCTACCATGCGATCTCCAGAAAAAGAAACGGAGTTTATGCAATTCACCAACATTCATATTATGAAATTGGACGTTAACGACCAAACCATGATTGACCATGTGCTTGCAGAAGCGCTCTTAAAATTCGGAAAGATTGACGTGCTGTTCAATAATGCTGGTTTTGCTTTAGTAGGGGCATTTGAAGCAATGACCATGGACCAAATTAAACACCAATTTGAAACAAATGTGTTCGGGGTGATGGCAATGACAAAAGCATTGTTACCTCATTTTAGAGAAAATAAAAGTGGTACAATCATCAACACAACTTCAGTCGGTGGATTAGTCGCCTTTCCGTTGTATTCTGTTTATCATGGCACTAAATGGGCATTAGAAGGATTTATGGAGTCTCTACAGTATGAACTTAAGCCTTTTAACATTAAAGTAAAGAACATTGAGCCAGGCCCGATCAAAACGGAATTCGAAAACTCTACCAATTTAGTGAGCTCAACACCCTACGCTAATTATGTTTCGAAAGTCAATCAAAAAATGCTAAACATATACAAAAGCGCCCCAACTGCTGAAGTTGTTGCCCATAAAGTTTGGAGAGCCGCGAACGACAAAAGTTACAAATTACGTTATCCTGTGGGAGGAGGCGCGCCACTTTTTTTAGTGTTGAGAAGAATTCTACCGATAAAATTATTCATCTGGTTGGTTCGAAGTCAAGCAGAAAAAGGAATAAAAAAGTAAGCCAAATTCGACGTTTAAAAACCCACAAGTCACATTAGTATAATTCATTACACGTATTTAAAATAAATAACTTACCTTGCAACTCAAATTATCAACTTATGAAAAAAGTATTTACCTTATTACTAAGCGTAACATCATTTTCAGCCATAGCTCAAACGTGGTCTGATGATGTAGCACAAATTGTTTACGACAAATGTGCAAAATGCCACCATACAGGTGGAGCTGGAGGATTTTCATTAACCACTTATGCAGAAGCATCGCCTATGGCAGCGGCCATTGCAGTAGCAGTTGGTGCAGATCAAATGCCGCCTTGGCCACCAGACAATAACTATAATCAATACATTCACGACAGAAGTTTAACGTCAGTTCAAAAAACAACCATTCTAAACTGGGTGATAAATGGTGCTGTAGAGGGTGTTGCTGGAAATACGCCGCCGCCGCCCGTTTTTACATCTGCTTGGCAATTAGGCGACGGTGATCTTACTGTTCGTATCCCAAATTATCGTTCGAAAGCTACCACAGATGATGATTACGTTTGTTTCGTAATCCCTACAGGATTGGCTGCTGGACGTACGATAAAAGCAGTTGAGGTATTACCAGGCAATGTGCCCATAGTTCACCATTGTCTTGTTTTTTGGGATGCTGCAACAGGTACCGCAACAACTGATACTATTGGTGGGGATTGCGCTTCTCCAGCCGGTGGAACTTTGATTTATGGTTGGGCGCCAGGCTCTACTCCAATGGTATTTCCTTCTGGAGGAGGTCTAAAATTAGGTATGGATATTCCAGCCAATGCAAAATTGGTGCTCACGATGCACTACCCTGTTGGCAGTTTTGGTGAATTGGATAGTACGAAAGTAAAAATACATTTCTACCCACTTGGCGAAACAGGTGTTCGTCAAGTACAAGCAGATGCTTTGTTAGAAAACTGGAGTTTTTCTTTACCACCAAATCAAGTAACAAACTTAACAGCACGTTACCCCCCTGGGGCTGGTGTTATTCCAGGAAACTATAGTTTATTGAGCATCTTCCCTCACATGCACGTTCTTGGACAAAGCATGAAAGTTTATGCTATTAAGCCTGCTTTGGATACGTTGAAACTAATGAATTTACCGGTTTGGAATTTTGATTGGCAAGGATTCTACGTGTTTAAAAACATGCAACAACTACCTTCTGGATCTTATTTAAAGCAAGATGGGGTTATGAATAATACAACCGCAGCAACTGTTTTTCCCGGCTTGAACACCACGCAAGAAATGTTCTTAACGTATTTACATTACTTGCCTTATCAAGCAGGTGACGAACTCTACGATATCGAAGCATTGTCAAACATTGTCGCTGGAGATTTGATGAGTAAAGGCGAGGCAGCAGACCCGAATTGGACAATTGCTCCTAACCCTTTTAATGAAAATGTGGAGATAAGTTTTCAAGGCGTACAAGCTGGTCAAACGGCAAGCTTGTATGTATATAATTTGAACGGTGAAGTTGTCGCAAAATTAATCGACAAACAACCTTTGACTTCTGCGAGTCTTACCACTTTTTGGAATGGGAAGAATGTTGAAGGACAAGAAGTTTCAAATGGACTTTATATGTTATCGCTAACCGTTGATGGCAAGCAATATAGTAAAAGAGTCATAAAAAACTAAGACAAGAACGTATAACAAAAAAGCTCGAGTAGTAGTACTCGAGCTTTTTTTATGGGTAAAATTTCCGTTGTATTATAAATCTAGATCCTTCAGATTAACTTATTCAATCACGTTATTTTCTTCAATTGGAGTTTCTGGCGCTTCTTCTGTTACGTCTCCTAAAATGATACTTTCTATATAATTCACAAGCACTTCTTGTCCGTATCCAGATTCTGAGCTTGTCGAAAATATCTCTGGCATTTGGGTCCAGTTCTTCATCATTTCACGCTTATACGCCGCAATATTCTTTTGTAACGCAACCGATGAAATCTTATCTGCCTTTGTGAAAACCATTGCGAAAGGAATTTGAGCTGCAGCACACCATTCCATAAAATTAATATCAATTTTTTGTGGCTCTAAACGGCAATCCAATAATACAAATACGTTGTATAAATTTTCACGCTGTTCTAAATACTGTGAGATAAACTTTGTCCATTCAAAACGATTTGATTTCGAAGTACGCGCATACCCGTAACCAGGTAAATCGACTAAATACCAAGATTTATCAATAATGAAATGATTAATTAATTGCGTCTTTCCCGGTTGCCCAGAAGTTTTGGCCATTTTCTTCTGATTCGTCAACATGTTGATCAAAGAAGACTTACCCACATTAGATCTACCAATAAAAGCAAATTCTGGCATCGTGGGTTCCGGACATTTTTTGTAGTCTGTATTACTTACAACAAACTCGGCTTTTTTGATAATCATTTTAGGGCAATTTTCTATTAATCTGCTGCAAAGGTATGCATAACGGAACGTGGTAAATGAATTCTGCCAAAAATAAATTAGATTCGGGGTTATCTAAGGTTCAATTTTATGGTAAGGTGATCATGGAGTTTGATAAATTGAATGCCTTTTGAACCCTTTTTTTTATAGTGATTTCCTCCATTTCGTAAATAGCTTAGAAACGCCTATCTTTGTATTCAAATAACAAAAACAATGAAATATTTAGAC
>JAYSRU010000107.1:0-14743 GCA_043720875.1 Crocinitomicaceae bacterium | reverse complement strand
CACTTGAATTGAAGGAAACTCTTGGCGGAACTGTAACCACTATAACAGTTGGTGGAGCAGAAGATGAATCGATGATTCGTAAAGCCTTAGCTATCGGTGCAGACGACTCCGTTCGTATTGATGCAGTTGCAAGTGATGCGTATTTAGTTGCGGCAGAAATTGGAGCATATGCAAAATCTAATGGATATGATTTAATCTTGACCGGAAAAGAAACAATCAATTATAACGGTTCACAAGTAGCTGGAATGCTTGCAGAAGTGTTAGACCTACCTTTAATCTCTATTGTTAGTAAATTAGATGTTGCTGGAAACAGAGCAACTATGGAGCGTGAAATTACTGGTGGTGTTCAAATTGTTGAGGCAAACCTACCGTTGGTAATTTCGTGTGCTAAAGGTATGGCAGAACAAAGAATACCAAACATGAGAGGTATTATGGCGGCGCGTACTAAACCGTTGACGGTGCTTCCGTCATCAAATGCTGTTGCGTTAACATCATTTACCTCATTCGAAATGCCTCCAGTAAAAACCAAATGCAAAATGATTGATCCAAATAACCTGGATGAATTAGTGGCACTTTTACACAACGAAGCGAAAGTAATTTAATTCAACTAAAGATTTTAAAACACTACGATATGAAAGCAATAGTATATGTTAGTAGCGAAGGCCATTTGGCAAAAGCTGCATTTGAAACAGTAAGTTACGCTTCTAAAATTGCAAGTGAAGTAATAGTTGTTACCGCTGGTAATGCTAATACAGAAGTCCTTGCTACACTTGGTTCTTTCGGTGCAAGCGCTGTTTGGGCTGACCGCACAATGAATGAAAATGATCCACAACAACTTACAAAGTTAGTAGCTGCTGCCGTTCAAAAAGCTGGTGCAGATATAGTAATTTTTTCGCACGATTTAATTGGGAAAGCAGTAGCGCCTAGATTATCTGTTAAACTTCAAGCAGGATTAATTGCAGGTGCAATTGCATTGCCTAACACAAGTAATGGATTTTCATGTAAAGTGAATGTCTTTTCAGGTAAGGCATTTGGAAATGTTACCGTTTCTAGTGCACTAAAAATTATTTCGTTGTTACCCAATTCAATTCAACCAGAAGAAAAAGGTGGTTCAGCTACAGTATCTGATTTTGACGGAACCGCTGGTTCTTCATTAATCACTGTAGTTTCAACAAAAAAACCGGAAGGCGAAATTCCATTACCGGAAGCAGAATTAGTTGTTTCAGCAGGAAGAGGACTTAAAGGTCCTGAAAACTGGGGAATGGTCGAAGATTTAGCTAAAGCATTGGGTGCCGCGACTGCTTGTTCTCGCCCAGTAGCTGATATTGGATGGAGACCTCACCATGAGCACGTTGGTCAAACTGGAGTTGCAATTCGCCCAAATTTATACATAGCTGCTGGTATATCTGGAGCAATTCAACATTTGGCCGGAGTGAATGGATCAAAAGTTATTGTGGTAATTAATACCGATATTGAGGCTCCATTCTTCGGCGCTGCAGATTATGGTATTGTTGGTGATGCATTTGAAGTATTACCAAGATTCACAGAGGCAGTTAAGAAATTTAAAGCGGCACAATAAGAAGCACTATTTGTAAAAGATTGAACATTTTTGAGTTCAATTCGTGTCAACACAAAGAAAAAAGCTATTTTTATAGAAAATTAGCAACCAAAGGGGTTTAATAACCCCTTTTTTATTTTTAACGACTAGTTGAATTAATAGCATGAATAAGGTTAAATTAGAAATAGTTGGACTTTCCTACAGTCAAACGCAATCAGGTGCATATGCTTTGGTGCTTGCGGAAGCTGGTGGAAATAGAAGACTTCCCATTATTATTGGAGGATTTGAAGCACAAGCCATTGCCATCGAACTTGAGAAAATGCCTACACATCGTCCGTTAACACACGATTTGTTTAAAAACTTTGCTGTTGCTTTTGGAATTACGATTGATGAAGTAGTTATTTATAATCTGGTTGAAGGAATTTTTTATGCAAAGTTGATTTGTAAAAAAGATGGTGTTATCTCTGAAATTGACGCTCGTACTTCTGATGCAATCGCTTTGGCCATTCGTTTCAACGCGCCTATTCAAACGTTCGAAAACATCCTTGGATCTGCCGGAATATTGATGGACGAGAATAGTGAGGACGAAGAGTTAAATTTCAACGATGATTTACCCGAAGTGATTGGATACAACAATTTAACTAACGAAGAAATTGAAGAAAAAATGAGCGAAGCAATTGCAAATGAAGATTATGAATTGGCTTCCAAATTGCGCGATGAATTGAACAACCGAAAACAATCTTAGCACGCTAACCTCAACCACCGTTACATACTACACTTATGGAAAGATTTACAGGACTTATCGGTATCGTATTAATTCTCGGTATTGCATTTTTATTTTCGAACAAAAAAAGAAAGATCAATAAGCGTCTGGTTATTTCCGGTTTAGCACTTCAATTCGTCATTGCACTATTAGTATTAAAAGTTCCCTACGTTACTGGTATTTTTAAAAAAATAGGCGGTGGAATGCAGAAAATTGAAGAATTTTCGCGCCAAGGAGCAAGCTTCGTTTATGGTGGAATTGCTACAGACAATGCTGTTTACAACTTAAGACTTGTTAAAAAAGATAGTGCAATAATAGACGGAAAAATTTTATACACTTACTATGGAAAACAGATTGCAGACACGAGCTGTAAACTGCCATTCATGACTCAAGAAAAAAATACAGCTACGAAAAGTTACCGCTATGTTTTAAGTGAATATAAACAAGACGCTAAATCAAAAAAACAGGTTATTAGTAGTACGATAGGAATCAATTTTGTGGATGGTGTTCCAAAAATGCAAAGTAACTACAGCAGAAGTGGATTCGTTTTCGCGTTCAACATTACAGCAACCATAATTTTAGTATGCATACTCGTCGCTATTTTTTATCATTTAGGATTGATGCAACGCGTTGTTTCGGTTATATCTAGGGCTATGAATGTTGTGATGCGCGTTTCTGGAGCAGAAGCTTTGAGCAATGTTGCAAGTGCGTTTGTTGGGCAAGTTGAAGCACAAGTTATGATTCGTCCCTATTTGCCAACCATGACAAAATCCGAATTACTAGCATCTATGGCAGGTTCTATGGCTTGTATTGCAGGTGGAATTTTGATCGTTTATGCAAACATGGGGGCAGCTGCAGGTTTAGACATTGCTCCAACACTGATTGCTGCAAGTTTAATGGCGGCACCTGGAGCATTGGTTATAGCTAAAATCATTTATCCCGAAACAGAAGTGAGTACTACGATGGGCAAAGTACAGTTGAAAGTTAAAAGTCCTTACACAAATTTAGTGGATGCAATTTCTCAAGGAGCTGCAGAAGGATTTAAAATCTCCATGAACGTTATCGCTATGATTATTGGTTTCGTTGCCTTAATCGCGCTAATCAATGCGTGTTTGGGGGCAATGAACCCAGGCTTAACATTAGATTCAATCTTTGGATTTATTTTCAGACCGATGGCTTGGTGTATGGGAATACCTTCAGAAGATGTTGCACAAGCCGCTACCCTACTTGGGAAAAAATTAACCATCAACGAGTTTGTTGCATTCTCTGATCTTACTGCTCCAGGAGCTCATGCTTTTACTGAAAAAGGAAGAGTAATTGTTGTTACTGCCATCTGTGGTTTTGCCAACTTTGCAAGTGTTGGAATGCAAATTGGAGGGATTGGATCATTGGTTCCAGAACGCCGCGCAGATCTGGCTAAACTAGGAATGAAAGCGTTACTTGCTGGAACTTTAGCGAGTTATTTATCCGCTTGTTTAGCTGGCTTGTTGTTTTAAATTAAAACTATCATCTAAAACTACAGCTATGCAAAAAATTATTCTCCTTACGTTACTATGCTTAGGTATTACGTTCAATTCATCTGCTCAAAACAACAAAATATATGTTTCTAAACATGGTGGAACCAAAAAGCTTTTAACTTTTGGTAAAACAGGTTACAATTATTATCACTTCTCTAATAACTCTAAACAATGTGACACGCTAATTTGTAGTGGTTCAGGTTATGAAAAGTGCAAGATTGACAGTGATATTATTAAATTAACTGAAGAGAATGCTGTGAACTATAAATTATATAATGCTGCAATGAAAAGTGTTACCAAACATTGCCGAAAATCTAAAAAAGGTGAAGGAGGTTTCAATTTTTACCAAGGAGACAAAACCCTTGTAATTCGATACAAAAATGCAGATCGTAAGGGCAATGCCGACATTGAAATAGCGGTAATTGAATTACATTAAACCCAATTTACTTATTCTATTTCCAATACTAACTTCTTTCATGGCCAGCTCTAGTTGAGGAAAGTTTTCTTTTACCACGTGCTGAACAAATTCTCCATCTTTCATAACAATTATTTCATCACACGTGTCACTCAAAGTTGAAAAGATATGGGAAGAAATGAGAACTGTTTTATTCAAAGACTTAAGTTTATGAATAATTTCAGTAATGATTATATTACTGTGAATATCTACCCCGTTGAACGGTTCGTCCAGTATAAAATGTTCATTTTGTTGTAAAAGAATTGCTGTAATTGCCAACTTCTTTTTCATACCAGTGGAATAAGTTGATGCATATTGATGCAAAGGTAAATCAAATATATTTTTACTCTTCAGGTCAACAATTTCAACACATCTTGCTTGACATAGAAAATTAATATATTCCTCACCAGTTATTTTAGAAAAAATAGGAGGATCTGTAAACAACAACCCTAAATGATTTTTTAATGTATTATTCGAAGATTCTATACTCCCTTGAAACTTCTCCAACCCGGAAATACACCTAAACAATGTCGTTTTACCTGCACCATTTTCCCCCAAAATACCATATACCTTACCTTCAATAAAATTTGAATTTATATTTGATAATATACGTTTTGTACCGTAATATTTCGTCAAATTGGTGATTTTTATCATGACAAATATTTTTGAAGTTGCTTTTTTGCTTTCAGATAAAAATAAGGAATCACTCCTACTAACAGGGGTGGAATTGAAATACTAATTGCGATTAACATTCCTTCCTTGATATCCATTTCATCGGGAAAGGCAGCGTATTTGGCTAAAACAATTGCAACAAGATATGCCCATCCAACTAAAAAAATTAATGTAAATAACACCATGTTTTCTGAATAAAAAACACTTAATATCAATACCATCGGAAAACATAACATGCATGAATATTTTAAGGCTGTTTTAATTTTTTTAAACAAAAAAACCGAAGGGTTATCTGAAAATGACCATACAAAAAAGTCATTTTCAGGTTTTATGTAAAAGCCAAGTATTATTAAATAATTTAAACACAGGGCAAAAATACCTAGATTTAAGTTATGGACATAAATTGATGCGAACATAATTCCATACGCAGCCGTAAATAAAAATAGTGACCGTCTAAAACCTACAATAAATTCAAATGGTTTTTTTCGAAATGGCGTTGGAAATACAACATCAAATTTTGAACTAAGTTGGAACAAAGCTTATCATAAGTGTCAAAATAAAAAGTATTCCGGCTGATGCAAACGCATGAAAAGCGATCAGAAAAACGATAAACGGTAATGCAATTGTAAGATTTTCTATTATTCTAATAGCTTTGAATGTTTTTACATTAAAACATAGTTTTAGAAAATCAATTCTGTTGATTTCGTTAAGCTTAAAGGTAAAAGATAGTGAGAATAAAATATAAATAAATGGAGCAAATTTTGTCTTTGTAAAAAGGAATAAAGATAAGCCAATAAAACTAAACACTAAAAGTATTAAACTAAAAAAGGGATTTAGTCCACCAACTTCTTTGAGTTTTCGAATTGTTAATTTATATTGTAACTTAAAATAATCTTTCACCTCATCTTTTATACAAAAGTAATCATCAAATGTGAAGTATTACATCTGCACATCGACCTTAAGCTCAAAAAAAAACGATATTTATCATTTCTATATTTCCATTTCATGTTTTTAATACTTCTATATTAAGAAGTTGACTTTAACAAATAATTGATGTACTTTTAATATCTAAATTAATGCTAACATGCGTCACAACTACACTATAACTCTCTTATTTTTAAGCTCTTGCTTATTTAACAATCCTGTAAAAAGTCAAGTGGCGCCGCCATTTTTTGCCGATTCATTACAATCCTTGTTGAGCGCTGCTCTTCCAAGTGACTTCGTTAATTCAGGAGCTGTTTTAGGTGTTGTTGTTCCAGGTCAATGGTCGTGGTACGGAGCTACAGGTAAAGCAATTTCAGGCATGACCGTTGGTCAGCCGATAACAACTGCTGTGCCATTGCATCAATTTAGAGTGGGTAGTATTACAAAAAATATGATCGCAACGTCAATTTTGAAAATGGAACAAGACGGATTGCTTTCCATTGAAGATCCGATCAGTATTCATTTGCGCTCTACGCTAGTTACCGACACAATTGCATCTTCGGGAATTGTTTTAATTCGACACCTTCTGAATCATACGAGCGGTATTGCAAATTCTGGATCAAACAACGCCTGTAACGCCGCTGTGCTAGGTAATTTATTGGGCAACTATTCTTTAGAATATGCTATCAACTGTGGTGCAGGTCAAGGCGAATTATATGCACCTGGCACTGGTTGGACCTATTCCAACACCAATTATTCAATTTTAGCCATGATAATTCAAAACATTACAGGTCAACCGTGCTCAAATTACATTACCCAAAATATTATCACCCCTTTAAACTTAACAAACACACTAATCCCTACGACCAATCAGATTGTAAATCCTCATATGGGATGCTATTGGAATTTAGGAACTTGGACAGATTTAACGATAATAAATCCTTCAGTTTACACCGGTTGGGCCGATGTTGTTTCTACAACAGAAGATTTAATGATTTATTACGATTCTTTGCTTAATGGAGCCATCATTAATACAACTCAATTGAACAAAATGAAACTCATAGATGCCGCTGCCAACGGTTATGGTTTGGGATTGGATTTTTATACGGCCTTAAGTACACAGTTCTTTGGGCATTACGGTGAAGTTGCTAACACAAGTGGTTTGTTTTTCGTTGATGTAGTCAATAACACTGCTCCTAATGGATATTACGTGGCGTATAATTTTAATACACAAGGCGCTGACATGCAAAACAAATTAGACATTCCTATTATCCGATTAATGAAATACAACTCTGCCGACCTGCCAAATGAAGTACATGCATTAGATTTTCAAGCTTATCCGAACCCAGTAAGTTCCAATTGTACCATAACTTTAGAATATGCTGCGAACACCGTGGACATAACACTTTCAGACTTAACCGGTAGAACACAAAAAACCTTAACTATGGAAGACCAAACTACTAGTTCATCCTTAGATTTGACAGGTGTTTCAAAAGGTGTATACCTCATTACTGTCAGTAACGGAAAATCTCAAAAACAGAAAAAAATAGTGATTGAGTAAATGAAAATATCAGGAGAATTAAAAATCATTATTGGATCAGCACTTTTTGCATTCATCCCTGTTTGTGTAATTTTAGGAAATGCAAGCGGCGTATATTTTTTACTTTTTGGAAGACTGTTATTAGCCTCAATACTGTTGTTTATTCTAGAAAAAAACAAACGTAAATTATTTTCATTAACGAAAAAAAAGGTAATTTTTATAGCCTTATGGTCGCAACTCATGCTGGCTGCTATGATTTGTTATTTTCTCGCGATCAAGTATTCTAATGTTTCAGTTTCTGCAGCGTTACTTGGCACACAGCCCATCGTTATTGTTTTCTTAGCTGCATTGATATTAAAACAAAGAATTTCTCGGGTGAACGTGTTTGCCTCTGTTGTCACCTTAATTGGAGTCATGTGTATAACACAATTAACGGACATTATGAAAGGAGATTTCTTGTTAGGTGAATGCCTGGCAATCTTATCCGCAATTTTTTTAGGATTAAGTTTTGTGCTACAAAAGAAATACTTAAGCGCTTTTACCGGTAGACAACTCGTTTTTTATCAAGGGCTTTTTCAACTTCCATTACTCCTTCCATTTCTTTACTTCACACCAATTTCATTTTCTGGTGATGTCATTTTAGCCATCGTATTATTAGCTACCGTTTGTACTGTTATTGCTTACACCTTAATTTATGACGGAATAAAAGCTGTTGACGCTCAAAAAATAGGTGTATTACAAAGTATCGAATATGCGTTGCCTATCGTTATCGGAATTCTATTTTATAACGAGAAACCAACCGTATTAGTAATTGTTGGAATGATCTTGATTTTAGGATCTTGTGTGGCTGTTAGTTTTCGTTCCACTGAATCTAACTAGCAGGTTTGCTAAATATTATTTAAGCAAGAATGTACTAAGAATTTTTTCTCCTACATTTTTATACTTGTCGTAAGATTTTTCTTCACTTACAAAAGTCAAAACATATGCTTTTTCACTAATTACCCAATAATGTTGCACATACTTAAAACGAAATGCTCCTTGGTCACCAATGTAAACCAATCTGTGATATTGTTTCGTTCCAGTCCCTATTCTTTTACTTTCAATCATTTTGGAATTTGTTACTAGTTTTTCAACTTGTTCTTCCGAAATTTTAGTGTACTTGTCAAGTGTAATATCCATTCCTTTTAAATCTTGCACCATCAAATTGATGTTTTCTTTGAACTTATCTTCTTTATTCTCTGCTGGAGTGGCAAGCAAAAATACGGTGCCCATTTCAGCTTTTTCGCTTAACGCCCAAGAAGTAGGATATTGTAAAGTGAACATCGATCTGTCTAAAACCCGCCATTCCTCTTTTGAAATAACCGCTTTTTGTTTGGCAGGTTTCGTTTGAGCAAATAATATCGAAGGAAATAACAATAAAAGTAACAGTGTGCGTTTCATTTTCAATAATTTAAGTATTGCAAACATACAATCAATTTATAACTACACTAAGACATTGTAAAAGTTTAAGTGAAATTTAACGATTATAGCGTTAGCCATTCAGCAATTTTACGAATTTTTTATAATCATCGCGCTTCCTTGCCAATCTGTTAATTCAATTAGTGATTCTGGAATTGTTTTTAAAAACTCGTCGATAGCTTTTGGAATTCCATCCCAATTATGGTTATAATCATGGATAATAATCACACCTCCTTTTGACATTCTTGAATAGAAAAAATTTAATGCCGCTATTGTGGGCGCATACAAGTCTGCGTCAATATGTGCCAAGGCAAAGATCTCAGATTCTAACCCTTTTGCAGTTGCAGGAAAAAAGCCTGGTTTGAAACGCAGGTTTTCATTACCCCCAATAAATTCAACAACCTTTTCGACGCTAGTATCTGCAAACATATCCGTAGAGAATCGATTGTCTTTTTGCATTTCTATTTTCAAATCTTGTGAAGCAAACCCTTCAAACGTGTCAAATAAATAAAATACCCGCTCTTGATCCATAAAATGAATTGCCTTTGCTGTTTCCCCTTGGTGAACCCCTAATTCAGCAAATGCGCCCATCACTCCATTTTTCTTTAAGCGTTCCACCTGCATCCATAAATTATAGAGCCTCACTTTATCCTTATACCTGCGTTCAATTTTGACTAGTTCAACTGCAATAGTTTTTGCTTTCATCGCTTGTTCCCATGCAAATGGCTTGCTTATTTTGTATGACCAAGAAAATTCAAGGTATTTGAAACCTAATAAAAGCAGCACGAGAACCATAATGATATTCGTGATTTGAAAAAGTGAAAGAGAAATGGCAAACAGCATTTAAATTAGTTTTTTATGAATTTATGTCAGGGAATTATTAGATCAATGTAAGATTACAAAGATAGAATTTTAGTGGCTTAAAGTTTACTGCGCTTTCACTATTTCATTTCTTAATCAAATTCGATTTGATCCTAAAGTGATGGATTAATTTACTTCACACTAACCAAGACTTTATTAAATATATTTTCTTTGATCTTTTACAGAAATATCCTTCCTTTGTTCAATGAAAAATATTTTTTATCTTTTACTAATTTTAGGTTATCAATTTTTTCATGAAGTATTTTTGGCACAAACCGAAATAAAAAGAATTCATTCTTATCAAGATAAAACTTCATTCTTCAAACAACAAGGAGAATGGGATTCTGTTATTTTCTACGAAAACAAAGTGCTCAACCTTTCGAAACGCATTAAATATAAAGTTGGTATTTCTGATGCATGTAGTACTTTGGGATTGGCTTACAAATTAAAGGGCGAATTTCCTAAAGCCTTGTATTTTTTATATAAAGCGCTAAAAATATATGAAGAGGCTGGCGATAATAAAGGTGTGCTGATACAACAATCAAATATAGGAACCATTTATGATACACAAGGAGAATTTGATAAAGCGCTACCTTTATACCGAAAGGCTCTCTCAAAAGCATTATTACTAAACGATGCTAAATCTATTTCTAGTCAGTATGCAAATTTGGCGACAATTTTTACCGTGCAGCGTAATTTCAGTGATGCTGAATCCTATTATTTCAAGGCACTACACATTGATAGTTTGATGAATAATACAAAAGGTATTGCTCAAAACTTAATGAATCTTGGAAGCATGTATGCTGCCCAACAAAAAATTGAAACTTCAATATCCTTTTATCGGAAAGCACTTGACCTATTCGAACAAATTCACAATAAAAGTGCCGTTACAATGTGTCAACTTAACATCAGTGCAAGTTATGCTGAAATTAAGAACTATAAACTTTCGGAATACTACTTAGATCAAGCATTATTGAGCGTTACTAAACAATCCGACAAGAGACTTACCGCACAACTTGAAAACATTGCTAGTCAAATTTATGAAGAACTACAAAAACCAAATTTGGCGCTTGTTCATTTTAAAAAATATGCCGAATTAAATGCGATTCAAAACAATAATGACAATGTTAAAAACAGTTTAAAAGCGGAGTTAAATTATGAATTCGAAAATAAAAAAGACGAAATAAAATTTAGAAATAGCAAAAAAATTGACCAGCTAGTATCGGAAAATAAAATTCAAAATCAACTGAAAGTTTTCCTTGTTTTAGTACTTATACTTCTGCTTGTTCTGCTTATTTTCATGAAACGGTCGCATGATGCTAAGCGTAAAATTGCTATATTCATGTCAGCAGAAAATGAACGCCAAGCAATCTTATTACAAGAAGTACACCATCGAATCAACAATAATTTACAGATAATATCTAGCTTACTTTCATTACAAGCATCCAATGCAGAAAGTGATAAATTGCGTCAATATTTAGAACAGAGTCAAAACAGAATACATTCACTTTCTGTTTTACACGAATTGCTTTTTGAAAACAACTCACCCTTACTGGTGAACATGGATCAATACTTGAGAAAAATTGTTGCCTATCATGAAGATATTCTAAAAGCACTTCCTTTAAATGTTGAAGTTAATCTTGATATTATTAATTCTAGTTTTCCTACAAAAATTGCGGTTCCAATTGCATTAATTCTCAACGAACTTCTTACCAATGCAATTAAATATGCATTTAAAGAAAATCCTACCGGAAAAATCACAATAATTCTTTCTAATTTATCAGAAAATAATTTTTTACTGTTCGTTAAAGACAACGGTTGTGGATTTCCAGATTCATCCCAAATACGACCCGATAGTCTAGGATTGCGACTCGTAAATATCATGTCACGACAAATTGGCGGAACACTCACTTCAATTAATGCTTCTGGGGCACAATTTGAACTACACTTTAAATTAAATAATAATGGAAAATAGTCAAATTCAATTGTCTAATTTTCTAATTGTAGAAGATGAGTTTCTTATTGCTGAAACGATTGCAGAAATTCTTAAAAAAGCTGGCTGCCAAGCTATTCGATTGGTTGCTACTATGGAAGAAGCACTACATGAAATTGAAATTGAACGACCAAGCATGGTGTTAACAGACATCAACCTTGGCCGGCACAAAACAGGAATTGACTTAGGTTTAGCCCTATACAATACCTATCATATTCCATTTATTTACATAACTTCTCATGCAAGTTCTGACATTATTGAAAAAGCAAAATACTCACACCCAAATGCTTATATAATAAAACCCTTTAAAAATGAGGATTTATTAATTGCTATTGAACTCGCACTATTCAATTCAACAGTTTTTGACCCAATAAACAACGTTAAATCAGAAATTGCAATCAAAGAAGGACGAGCATTAATTTTTATTGAAACGGATAAAATTATTTGGTTAGAAACGGATAAAAATTATACTACCCTCAATATCGAAAACGGAAAACGCAGAGTTGTTCGTACCCCCTTAAGTAGCATTCAATTGGATTTACCTCAAGAAAACTTTATTAGAATACATAAATCATACATAATAAACACCAAATACGTTTCAGAAATTCTACCCAACTCATTGATTATACAAGGCGTTGAACTTAAAATTGGAAGAACCTACCAAGATGAGATTGCCGCGAAATTTAAAAACGCTTTTTAAAACCAAATATCAATTCTTACCCGTTCTTTCATCACTTGTTCCCATGTAAATGGCTTGCCTATTTTATTCTATGAAGAAGATTAAAGGTGTTTGAAACCTACTAAAAGTAACACGAGAACCACATCGATATTCGTGATTTGAAAAAGTGAAAGAGAAATGGCAAACAGCATTTAAATTAGTTTTTTATGAATTTCAGAGGTTCGATTGTGTAATTTTTGTATTGAATAAGATATATTCCTTGAGAGAATACATTCTATCGTCAACGCAATCTTACCATGCTAAGTTAAAACAATTTTTCTTTTCAGGTATTCAAAACAAGTGTAAGATCTATTGTTATTCATCGTAAAACTCAGGTAGTTTAATACATTTCAGTCTGAAACTGATACTTAAATATTGCGTCAAATTTATCAAACCCAATCAAATGTCTCGCCATGGAGTTAAATTATTAGCTCAACTTTGCGATTTATGCTGCTTGAATTAATAAAAATCAAAACACATCTGAACTGCATTCATTATTGGCAAACATTGAATAGTTATTTTTTAATCAGGCATTTGATTTTGTAGTACGTTTGTAGCGACATAAAATTCGCGCACTATTAACAAGTGATCTATATGGCATTTAATAACCTTAGGATAAAAATTGGGAGATACAACAAAAACGTAGTAGAAGGACTGACATTTTTCATTAAGGCCCACGACTTTGTATGGAAAAACAACTTTAAATGGTTGCTTCTGATCTCTGGATTATCATTTCTCGTACTGTTTTCTTTGACGATCAAATTGATCATCGGAGGTGTAGAAGAAAGTCAAGAATTTGTAACCCATTGGTTACTTTTTCACGGTAAGGGGTATTTAAATATTCCGATTACACAAATGAAATCTGGTATTGACGCTGGATTTTGGTTACTCGAAAAAGCAATTAAAGCCAACAAAGACTCTCTATTCACAGGATTATTTTTAATCATTGGAACTCCGTATTTTTCATTTATTAGTGCAAAAGTTGCCACCATACTTGGAAGAAAAAGTATTCAATTTTCGTTCAAACAATTATGGAAAGAGATTAAACGCGGTCTAAAGTTATCCATTCAAAATTCAGTTAAACAATTTTTCCTTATTCTATTAATCACCGGATTTTCATTTATTCCTATTCTTGGAATATTTGCCCCACTCTTAACTTTTGTCGTTCAAGCGTATTATAATGGAATATTAATGACAGATTATA
The DNA here is from genome assembly GCA_043720875.1 of Crocinitomicaceae bacterium. Classification (GTDB taxonomy): domain Bacteria; phylum Bacteroidota; class Bacteroidia; order Flavobacteriales_D; family Crocinitomicaceae; genus JAYSRU01. Next base: position 1,081 of record JAYSRU010000107.1, on the reverse strand, counting down.
CATTGGAACGCAATAACTACGATGTAAAAGAAAGTAAAGTCTACTACCAACAAAATAAACCATTATTGTTTGCTAATGGCTTAGGTTTCATGTTTTTATTACTTATACCGGTTATTGGATGGTTTCTTGCACCAACCTACGCACTAGTTGCATCGGCACTATTCTTCCTAAAGCATGAAAGTCTTGATGCACCTGAAGTTTTAGGCTAGTTTTATCGTTTGTTAAAAACAACAAAGCCATGAATGAATTATCACGGCTTTGTTGTTCACCATAGTTATTACGATTTCTTCATTAATTGTTGCTTATAACTACGCGTTGCATTTTCGTTATGTTTCCTGCTTTTAATATAACGAAATAAACACCGTCATTCATTGCGTTGGTAGAGAAAATAGTTACACCATTTTCAGTAACCGGTTGTATCGCTACTATTTTACCCACAACGTCTGTCACGGTAAGTTCACCTGCAAGATTGAATGGTAGTACCAAATCTACTGTAAACGAAGTTGTCGCTGGATTGGGATACACACTCATACTGAATTGTGAAGCGCTTATGTCATCCAATTCGGCAGAATTACCTAATGAGAATAATAAGGTGGTATCACATCCTGCAGCAGAAGTTATAACGACAGAATAATTACCTGGATTTAATCCTGAAATATCTTCAGTTGTAGCTCCATTACTCCAAAGGAAACTATAGGATGCGCTGTTCGCAATGGTCACATTCGCAGTTCCGTTTAAACACGTAGCACATGTAGCATTGAGTACTGTTCCTGTTGCACTGAAGTTTGTAAGCGTATTTGAAACAATATAGTTAGCTGCGAAGATACATCCATCGCTTACGTCTATAATTGTTACATCGTATGAACCAGCAGTCAATCCAGTGATATCTTCGGTTGTTGCTGCATTTGACCAAACAAAGGTGTTGTTTCCAGATCCTCCAGACAATGTCAAGTTGATTGAACCTAAACCGTTTGAGCAAATTTCGTTCGTTACGATAGCATTTACAAAAGTACCATTGGTTAAGTTGCCAACCACATACGTGAAATCTTGACTACATCCACCCGGAAAAGTAACATTACAC
>JAYSRU010000106.1:0-1761 GCA_043720875.1 Crocinitomicaceae bacterium | reverse complement strand
CTAGCCAATTTAAACTAGTTTTTATTCATCAGACTACGAAAACTAAACCCGTGTAGCTTGTGTCGTTACCGAGAAAAGAGAAATTTCAAAATTTGTTTGAAAAAAATATTTCCAAGATGGCGGCTGGGCCAATATGGTTAAAAATTGCTACGTGTCTTAGTTACCCCAGGACCGATACTTTTGCCAAATCTGAAGTCGTTTAACAGCGCGGATCCAAAGAAAAAGTTTTGCTGGAAATTGAGTAGCATATGCTCTTAAGACGGGTTATCTTAAAGCTCAGTTTTCGACCAACGCAAATTAGCGATCCCCTTCCCCCTGTTTCGGTGGTACGATTTGGAACTCGGTAGTGGCTGAATAGCCTGGGGATTGTTGTGAACACGTGGTCTAAACTTCGTGTAGGATGACAAAAGAAAGAATTTGGGTGCGTAACTGAATCAGGTATGAAATATCGGAATGTCGTTTGGTACTTTTGGACACATCACGGATCTTGAAATGGCACAGCTTCAGTTTTCTTATGCTTTTGCTCAATGTTTTGACGAAGTAGTGAACGTAGTATCGTTAATAATTGTGCTAAAATAAAAACTAAAAAACAAATGTTAATTGCAATATACATTCTAAAGTGAATGAGACGTTTATCAAGTTCTTATTGTGATAATTTACGGACGCAAAAATGATGCGTGATGTAACAAAGGAAATCATTTCTAAAGGTTTTATGAGGGGACCACTAATCTCTTTAGTGGAAGGGGGGAGTAGTAAGACCCTTCTACAAGCACATTATTGTAAAGGGTCAGCATTCTCGTGAATGGAAGAAGACATGCTTTGCAAAACGTTTATGAAAACCAAGCGACAATATGGATTCATTTGAACAATCACGGCTTCAAATGAATCCAATCTTCAATTGCAATTTGCGAGCCTACATCTAAATTACTAACCCCAAGACGGTGCATACCTTTGTATTTTAAAGTGTAACATTAGGCCCATTCTGACATCATAATATCTAATTGCGATGGCCCGTGCCTTTTTTGTTCGTTTATAAGCCCTAGGCAAAATGTGGCAAATAACTTACATTATAGAATATATCAAAGTTGGCTATTCATTTTGCATTCAACTCGGTTAGAAGTAAACTAAGATAAGATTTACAAGTAGGGTTGCACAAATATGTATCTTTGGAGTGAAATTAATTAGGCCATGTGTTTTAGATTAGTTTGCATTTTGTCAATAGCCATTCTTTTTTCGCACAAAATGTAGCCTACCTGTTCGTGAGATCGTGTAACCCTCGCACCATATAGTAGTCTTGATAGGGGTGGGGGAGAGATGAAAACCAGCCTAACAGTAAATAAACCGTCAATCAGATCGGTCAAAAGACGTGTCGCTCATAAAGTATTTACAATTATTTAAATATAGGTACCTTTATTTGGAATACGTTTTTCTAGCCATTGACATGTTCATTAATCATAAAGCATTATACAGTTTGAGGCAAACTTCTATAAGGCCTACTATGAGAATAATCAGAAAAGTTAGCCCAACGAATAGAAATATCAATTGCTAATTGTTACTCAATATTAATTAAAAATTTGCTGATTCATTCGGAGTTACATTTTATAAGTTATAATATACATAAAGCGGATGGAAAATTGCAAGTTTACCACATCCGGGTCAATCTAGTTCTTTACGCGTGGTATGTGAAGTTGATAAAACTGCAATTTATAAATTATGTGTATTTGTACCTATTTCAACAAATAACGCGAGGCATGCACACAT
>JAYSRU010000105.1:0-1775 GCA_043720875.1 Crocinitomicaceae bacterium | reverse complement strand
AATGCTGCCCCGTGGTAATAATGTTTGAGGTTGAAATCTAAACTATCATAGCTTAACGATCCATTCACCAATGCGCCCAGTGCCTCTGCCCTAAGTTGCGGTGTTGGACTAGGATTTGGTGCAACAATCATTGGATAAGTAGATATAGGTCCACAACTGTTTGCAGGTGCTCCTGTAATTTGTACATCGAAAATTACTGACGTATTGTACGGAATTAATGTAAAATTAGCACCAGGTCTATGGTAATATCTTGGAAGTATTCCTCCTGCTACTGGTGTTCCACTTGCTCTATCCGCAAAACTACTTGTCCATTGATTTCCAGCAGAATATCCGTTAGGATAACCAGCAGTGAATGCAGGTTTACCTTGATTCCCGATATCTGTGGTTTTCAAATACAATCCATTCACAGTTTGGTCAAACTCATTACACTCAATTTTTGAATGTTGGTTAGCGCCGTAGGCGTAAATACCCGCAGGAACTTTAGTCAAGGTATTCTTCCAAATATTAGAAAAAATAGAGTTTTCAACTTTTATTCCTTGCAATTGCGCAACGGTTAACGTACTTAGCCCAACTGTTGTGGTTCGTGAAATATTATTTTTATGCGTGTATGTATTTCCCGCTTTTTGCAATAAAATACCCGTCATTCCAAAAGATGCACCCAATGCGCTAATGGTAGCATTATCGTAATGAATTTTTAGCGTATTTCCGCGCACAAAGTTATTTGCTAAATAGATAAGATGAATACCAACTGTGAAATTATTAATAATATTAGAATCAGCTTTGGTGTTTTGGCTTCCGCTTTCTAGGGTAGATGCCAAATAAATGGCTCTCCCCATGCGTGTGTTCACATTGTTCCCCGTGTTTGCAAGGCTACTATTGTTGTTGGTGTTGTTGAAATTATTCAAAGATACATCGCACAATCCATTGTTGGCATAGTCTTTCACATAAACGCCATAGCTTCTTTTGTTCAAGCTATTGAAATAGTTTTTACGCACTATAATTGTTTTGGACTGATTATCTACCGCAGTAACACAACGAAAATCTATATTCCTGAAATAATTGTTTTGCACAGATAAATTGGTGTTGGTATTGGACGAAACTCCATAATGACAATTCATAAAAATATTACCTGTGTTGGGTGTGCCTCCAACCACCAAGTTAGAAAAGGCAGATTTGCCGCCCCTAACATCAATTGCTGCTGAACCTAAAAAGTCGAATGCGATGGGCACATCAAGCAAAATGTTTAAAAAGGTATTCTTTTTTACACTGATATTGCTTTCTCTCCCAATAATTCCAAACGAATTATTATGAAATAAATTAGCATTTCCTATTGTGTTTCCAATACTTACGCCATAAGAATTTTCGATATATATCCCTGCATGAGGCTGATTGGTAAGGTTGTAGGGCGATTTTAGTTTGATGCCTGTTTTGTCTCCAAAATACGTTTCACTAATTGTGACCAGTGGACCATTGGCATAATTTGAAACCCGTAACCCCATGTAGTTATCTATAAATTTAGAACTTATGACCGTAACTAATGCGTCATTTGCACACGTTAAACCTTGTTCAGCTCCAATTACATTGCTTGAACGAATAACGATACTTGCTGTAGCGGAAGAAATTTTAAGTCCGCTCCACATTTGATTGCATTTAGGCGCAAGTGTAGTGTTTCTGATGATTAGGTTTACGTTGTTTTCTATTTGAATTTTTCGGTTGGCGGCAATTCGAATAAAAGGAGAGTTGAGAATGGTGATGGTGTAAGGAAAACTTCCGCT
>JAYSRU010000104.1:0-4970 GCA_043720875.1 Crocinitomicaceae bacterium | reverse complement strand
ATTTACAACCCTTGAGCGATACAATTGTGAAACGCTACACGGAATTTCTACCCAAATTAATATATGCCGTGCGCGCTGGAACACATAACAATACAGCCTTTGGGCTAACGCTCGCTTGGGATTATGCCGTAGCCACTAAGAACCAAGCATTTCAACTAAGTATTCAAGAAAACACCAAGCGTTTATTTCTCAGTGACCAGAACTTTTCTTTTGCCTGGGAACCGAGCGGCACCGATTTTTTATCGCCAGGTTTGGAAGAAATTGGATTGATGCAACGCATTTTAGTAGCTAAAGAATTTTTGCCTTGGCTGAAAAAGTTTAGCCCTGCCCTATTCAGTAAAAAATTCACCTTAGCTGTTGCAAAAGTTTCTGACCGAACGGATGGTCATTTAGTGCATTTGGATGGCTTAAACTTCAGTCGAGCTTGGAATTTGTATTACTTAGCAAAAGCATATCCCAAACAATTTTCACATTTAAATACACTTGCGGATCAACATCTAAATTTCTCTCTCCCAACAGTTGTTGATGGAAATTATGAAGGAGAACATTGGCTGGCAAGTTTTGCTTTACGCGCCTATGAATTTCAGGGTAAGTAAACCTGAATTACTTTTTCTTCACCATTTCAATGTGATAACTACCTGATTCTTCAAAATCATTCGTGATGATCTCGTATGTTTTTGAACCACTCATTGCCAACATGGTGAATCCGAGTACCATTCCACCTAATCCACCACCGGCAGTAGCAAAATAGCGCTTAGAATTGAAGCTTCCATCTTTGAATTTGATGCTAACTAAGGGTGCTACTAAAAGCGCAACATTACTTCCAATCACAACAAAGACTCCACCGATAATATTCAATGTATTTTTATAAGGTTTGGCGTAGGTTATAGCTTCAATTTCCGAAATATCGATGGTGCGGTATATTCCAGTGTTGTCTTCGGTATAATAGTTGGTGTTCTTCATTTCTTCTCCTCCCAATTTATTTGTCTTTTTTGAATAATCACCTGTCATTAGAAACGTAGCGGTTTTATCCGTTAAATTAATTAACGTTCCTTCAAAAAATTGCTCATGGTCTGCTTCTTTTCTGTCTATAGTTTTAAGTGTATATTTCACACTCAATTCTGACTTAGCAGAAAGCTTTATTTTTTTCGTACTATCCTCCGAATCTACTAAATAGAAATTATGACTTTTTGAGTTATCTGTAACGTTCGTTTGCGTAGAATCAGTTTGCGCAACCAATCGACCTTGACAAAATACAGCACTCATTAAAAGGATGTTTAATTTACTCATAACTTTCATACTTATATTTGTTTGCTACAATTTAATTCTCAACTGTACCGTAATGTCACTTTTCACATTCCCTTTAATTTCTTCACTTCCACTGCTTAAGGTCTTACGGTTATTGTACACAAACTGTCCGTAACGCAACCACAGGTCAAATTTTCTCAGAAAAGTATACCGCACTAATACGTATGCTCTACTTCCTTGGTAATAATAGGACGGAATGGAGAAGGCGTACAAAGCCTGATTTTCGAAGGCATAAATACGCGAATCGTATCCATCCGTATCAAACATAGCATAACGTACAGAAATATCTATCGGTTTCCCTTTCGGCTTAAACAAAATATCTTGGTACATTAAAAACCCTGCTTCTGGTATATTGCTTTTTCTGTTAATCGTTACATATTCAATTCTACTTTTTATCGTAAAGTTTTCCGACAAAGCATATGACATGTTTATTCTATAATTGCGCTGAATCACGTCTTCAATTCCAGTTATGCTTCCATCGCTGTCTCTGCTATTTTTCTGACGACGTTGTTCTCTAAATCGACCATAAACTTCAAACACTTTATTGGGCTTAAATGTTGGTTGAAACAAGATTTCTTGCCCATTGCTTGGTGCATCTATGCCGTATTTTAACCAAGAGGATTTGAAGAAATCCACATATGTAGCTAAGCTCCATTTTGAATTAAACTTATACTTCCACCCCATAAACAAACCTTGTTCATTTTGCGTATTGGAACCTTCTGAGATTCCGGCATTGTACAAAGAATTATACCCACGACTATAATTTCGGTGCAATATCACCATAGAAGCTTTAGGATCTAAGGCAATCAAAACACCATTAACGTAGGCATTTGCACCCGTTTTTGCGTTTTGAGAATATTCACCAAAGAAGTTAAAATTGCGGTACAAGGCACTATAATCAGCACTTAGCGTAACTTGACCTAAACCGCGGTAATCGAATTGATTATACAATTGCGTGTCTTTTATCAAGGGCTTATCGTATCCAGTGTAAACTGCAGCGGCGCCCAATGTAAATCGTTTTTTGGTGAACCGCAAATTGGTTCCTGCAATTTGTTCAGTTAAACTGTGACGCTTTGCAATCTCAGAATTGGTACGGTGATAACCAGAAATATTTATACTTTGTGCAAAATCTGTATTTGCATCATTATCATCCGCGGTTGAATCTGTAACCACACTTCCATCCACTTTTTTACTCGATATAAAGGTTGTTAAACCAATCGCACCAACTCCAACATCTACAGCCGCACCTCTTAAAAAAAGTGACTCATTACCCGAGGCGTATGGCCGAATCGGAATGGCGGAACGTTTTACACTCATTACGTCAGCCGTTTTTCCAAATGCATAACCCGTCCATAAATTTAAGCCTTGTCCAATTTGCACCGAATAATCACCCAAAGCAACCGACCTTAAATATTTTCCACCTTTATAAAAAGCATGTGCTGAATAAAAATCGAAACCATTTTTTTGTGCGCCTTTAAAAAACTGTTCACCCGCATCCTTTTTGCCCGTTACCCCAAAACTAATGTTTGTCTTATACGTGTAGCGCAAACGTGTAAAAAGCTGTGAATTATCTCCATAATAATAAGAGTTAGATCCCGCTCTAACAGAATCTGTAACGTTATCGTAGCCCTTTTTATGTTCTGGTGTTGCGCGATAACGTGTTATAAGCGTAAATTCACCTTGCTTCAACGCTTCTTTAAAACTCAACTTAATTTGATCCAGTCGCTCATCAATATAAATGAACGGCTTCACCATTTCTATAGTTGATAAGTCCCAATATTTTAGGGCTTGCAATTCATAAATACTAATAAACTTGCCAAAGCGTTCGCGGTGCAGTAAAAGATCATTTACCTGAATATCCGTTAATAAACCCAGCTCGGATAATTCTTCAAACGTAACTTTATTTAAATTCAATGGCTCATCAATGCGCAGGTTTAATATTTCTTCAAATGCAGTTAAATCCGCATCTTCAGAACCAATTAGTTCTGCAATGAATTCAATTCTTTGTTGCACGATTTCGTTCTTATTTTGCCCAAAAGCAAAGTAACTTAGTGAAAGAAAAAAAATAAATAAACTATTTTTCACCATTTTCGTCAGTGATTACACCTGTGGGAATTATCTTATTCTTAGTAAACTTATAACTCACACCTAGCGTTGGCAACCAACCTAAAAATGTATGCCATTCTGTACCGGCATCAATTGCCCAATTTTTAACATTATAACCAAAACCGAAACTAAACAGTAATGGATTAATGCGTGCTCCAGCTCTAATGAAGAAATTGTTTGCCGCATTATAATCCATACCCAATTTAAATGAAGCAGGATAATCAACATGTTTTTCAGCCTCAAACGCAGCGGTTAGTTTTTCAGAAATCGTATAAGATGAACCTAGACGTAAAACGGTGGTTAAGCGATCATCTCCATAACCTGAAAGTTTGGTTCGACCAATATTAAATACACTCATTCCAACGTTCCATTTCGAATTTATCGCGGCTTTCAAGCCTAATTCTGCTGTCGCTCCATCCTTAGCTCCATAATAACTAGGCAATTGTATCCGTTGATGATTAATTTGAATACCCAATGCAAATATGTCTGTTAGTTGTAGCGCGTAACCAAGACCTGATCTTAATGTTCTGAATTCTTTTGCGCCATTGTACAAAGTACCTATCGATAATACTCCTTTTTTCAAAGGAATTGAGGCAACAAGTGCTTGCGTTTGAAATTCTTTCAACAGAAACCTGTTTTGATACACCATTCCTACTTGAATTTCCTTTACTCCTGCAGTTGCCCCAGGATTATGGAAATAGGACCAAGTATCCGACAAGGTAACACTTGAACCCGCCATGCTTGCAGACCTAGCACCAACGGGTTGCCAACCTTGTGCATTCAATATAAAAGGAAAAAATAAAAGTAGTAATAGTATATTTTTCAATTGAATTATGGTTTTATTATTTGTTTGAATTCAATTACTGGAACTAATACGATCTTACCACCAGTAGCGGCTTGCAATAACGAATTGCCTCTTTTTCTCATGAATAAATCCTGTTTAAAAGGGGTTTCAATTTTCATAATCAACGTTGAATCAATTTCTTGTATAGTACCAGTCATGGTAGTTTTACCTTGTCCACCAAGATGAAAGGTTTTGTCATCCTTAATAGCCAAATATTGATCCCATCCAGATTTTGGGTTGAGCGTTCCTAAAAATATTCTCGACTTTTTGAATACACCTTTATTTTCGTTGTTCAATGTAATTTGTAGCTGATTACCAGTTTTCATTACCTTAATTTTACGCTCACCCGACGATTGACTACGTAGGTTGCTGAAAATTAATGTATCGCCTAATGTAGACATGAATAAGCCTGAATTGTTATCATTTTTAGGCATCCAAAACATTTCACCAACGCTATTCACAAAACAATTAGACTGGGAATCGGTTCTTAGATTTTCTAATTTCTCTGCTGTCAGTTCGTTTGGATCAAGTTTATCATCTTCACCTTTAATTGGGTCAGCATTACACGCATTAAACAACAAACTTATTGCTAAAAAAGTAATCGAAATTTTCATGTAGCGAAGATACACTATTGATGCTGACATGGAATACTTCGACTTATTAATTTTCAAGAAATTATCATCAATTTAATATCCTTAATTCACTTTCAATT
>JAYSRU010000103.1:0-1798 GCA_043720875.1 Crocinitomicaceae bacterium | reverse complement strand
CTTGCTGGAGTATGGTCGGCCACAAAAACAAACAAGGTGTTTTTATACCAGGGTTGCTGCTTTGCTTCCTTAAAAAATTGACGTAAAGAATAATCTCCATAATTTATTGAAGCATACATAGGCGTAGGACCCTTCTTCATTTGAGCGCGATGTCTTGGAGGGATATAGTAGGGGTGGTGTGACGATAAGGTAAACATATTTGCGTAAAAAGGTTCTTTCAATGTTGTAAGTTTTTTAGCGGTCCAAGGCCCAAAATACTCGTCCAAAATCCCCCAAGTTTTATCAAAGTGTTTGTCGTTGTTATATTCCTTTCTACCAAAGTAAGCATCAAATCCTGCGGCTGCGGAAAAAGCATCGAATTTCATCGACCCGTTGGTTGCACCATGAAAAAAGTAACTGGAATAGCCTTCTTTTTTTAATATTTTGGGTAATCCTTCAATTTGGTTCGTTTCATAATTACTGCCAATGAATGGATTATCCATTAAACTAGGTATCGATGCCACGATGGATGGAATACCCTCAATAGATTTTTTTCCGTTGGAGATTGCATTCGTAAAATACATAGATTCCTTAAGTAATGAATCGAAAAACGGGGCATAACTTTCTCGACCACCAGTGGTGTTCAAAAATTCATTCCCAAAACTTTCTAGAACGACAATCATTACGTTAGGTTTTCCAGAAAAAACATGTTGCGGTGAACTTTTGTGAATCGGACTATAAAGGGCAATTCCTTGTTCTTTTGATAAATAATCTTTCAGCTTCAATGGTTCGTTTTCCATTGATTTTATAAGCGTAAAAGGAGTGTTTAATACGAGTGCAGTTTTTTCACTTGTCGTGTACTTGGACGCGTGTATTGTGGAAACTGGTCGCACTACAAATCCACCGCGACCAACAAAAACTTGGAATGACAGAAATAGTATAAATGCTAGGCTATTTCTGATCCAAAATGAACGGTGAAAAGTTTTGATCGTCTCTGCTTGAAATTTCGTTTTTCGGTAAAGCCATTCGCTTATTCCAGTTATAAAAATAAAAAGTAGAATTACCCACCAAAAATCTTTTACAAAGGTTGTTGCGAGTTGAGCGAAATCATTCCCAGCTCCAAGTACAGTAAACAAGTCAGACGTAGATCGTTTGTTGGTAAACTTGAAGTATTCAATGTCTAATAAGTTAAAAGCAATGCATAGACCATTTATGACATGGAAAAGCAATTTGAAAAAAAATGAATGTATGCGGTATCCTCTTATTGGAATCGGCAACAGATACAATACGGAATAGGGAAGATAGACAATACAGATAGTTAACACATCAAAAAATAGTCCAGCAACAAAATCGCTTAAAGAAACACCACTAAAACTAGTGTAATTGCCTAGCCAAAATAGAATCCTTGTAATCGTGAAGAAAAACAGCGTAATCGACATGCGTTGAAGCAGCGCTTTTACATGAGGAATTGTAGTAAATAAAGCATTAATTCTCCGCATTTATTTTTTGACTAGAAGCTTGTTAATTGTTATGCCGTTTATCGATGTAAAGTTAAACACATAGGTGCCGTTTGCAAGCATACTTAAGTCAATGTTTTGTTTAATTTGATTAATTTCTCCAGAAGTAACGATTTTACCCGCAGTGTTAACAATTGTAAAGCTACCGCTACCGTTGGAGTAAGATACCAAAATGTTATCTGCTGTTGGATTTGGAGAAATTGTTAAGGGTTGCGATATCTCATCATATTCATTCATGTTCAGAAGATTAACATCATTAACTATAGTTCCGGCTGCATTAATTATCCAGTTTTTTGGATCTA
>JAYSRU010000102.1:0-43134 GCA_043720875.1 Crocinitomicaceae bacterium | reverse complement strand
AAACACATTGCACAAGAACCTGGTTTTGATGGCATGACAAAGCAAAAACTAGCCTTAATTGGAGGATTAAAATTATACATATTGTTTGTAAACTTATTTCTTTCGCTTTTGAGATTATTTGGAAGTAGAGATTAATTTAGTAATACATAAAAAAAGCCTCGTAAAATTTTACGAGGCTTTTTTGTGCAATGTTGTTGCTAGTCTTTGGAAGGTTTCTCCCAACTGTTTTGTTTTTTGCGTTTGTTATATTCTTTCACTGCAAATATGCTTAAAAGTGTGGCGATTATGCCAAATAGAAAGAATTTTGAGTTGTTTTGTTGTTGAGGATTCATCTTGGGTTATATTAAATCTAGCGAAAGATCGGAATTTTTGACACTGGTTTTACAATTAGGTAAAAAATTAACGGTTAAACGTTTAGTAACTTTCTTTCGAAATCTTATTGGTAACCTTTGAAATCTTTCGGACATTGGAAAGTTCTGTTGGATGATTTCCTACTCACACTATTTTTAAACAGTATTTTATTGTCCAAATCAAAAACAATACTCACCTCATGACTCCCATAAGAAGATGTTTTGAGTCGCGATATTGTCATATCAAACCCATACATGAAACGAGCATTTAACTTTTCGGAGGGTAAGTTAAATCCAAAATTGAAAATGAATGAATCGTAACGGTTGTAAGCAAGTGTTGCATTTCTGTTTCTAAACCAAATTCCAAATGTAAACGGACGATTTGTGGTGTTGAAACCAATAGTAGTGGTTTGAAATTGATTTTGTTGTTCAAAAATAAATCCTGGAGATAAGATCACCTGATTAAACAATAAATTGAAATAACCGTGAACAACAAAACGCATAGGCAATGTACCCTTGTCACCTAATAATCCATCTTTCGGTTCTGATAAATGATGTGCAGCAGCTCCTAATGTAGCAGACCATTGTTTAAATGTTTGTCCAGATTTTAGTCTTCTACCATTAAATCTTGCGACAATGCCCGTATTGAAATCTGCATAAGAAACACGGGTATAGTTCGGTGCGCTAAATTTTGAAGGTCTTACATTTCCTTGGGTTTCATCTAGTTGATCTGAAAAGGTGAGCTTTGTCCAGTCTATATTTTTACTCACAAATCCTCCACCTAGTCCGGCTTGAATACTCAGGTTTTTTGTATCTATTGGGCGATAAGAATAAGTGAAGTAGCCTCCTGTGGTTCTCAATAAAGCTTCGCCAGCAACATCTGTGTAAAGGTTTCCACCTAAGCCCATTTTAAAAACAGTCTGTGCTTCAATCGAGGCTCCGAAAGTATTAAATCTACCGGGTATTGGTCCCCAAAGACTTCTCGCATTCGAACGAATTGTAACCCCGTTGTTGATCGCTGTCATCGCCGGATTATAGTAAATAGGATTATTATAGAACTGTGAAAAGTTAGAGTCTTGGGCAATTAAAGTACTGCCGTAACTGAAAATAAAAAGAAGGATTATTTTATGCATCGCTTATCTTATTACAGTTACTGAACCAGAACGTTTGAGACGTTTCTTTCCGTTTGATTTAGGGTATTCTTTTCCTTCATATACTTTGAAATTCATAAAGGTTGCAGTTACTTTCCATACGTAGGCATCTTGCTGAACAGGAACCCCTAGGAATGTTCCATCCCAACTTTCTGTTGGTCGGCCATCAGCGTCTAAAGCTGTTGTAGACCAAATTAAGTTACCCCAGTCATCATAAATTAATAGTTCATATTCTTGTAATCCAACACCTTTTGGAAGGAAGTGTGAAACTTCAAATTCCGGATGTCCAGGGTTAATTGCATTCGGTATATATAGCCCATAGAAGAAGTCTACATTTACTGTTTGACGTATTGTGTCTACACAGCCGTATTGGTTGTATGCAATCAGCGTAACATCAAAATCACCAAATTCATTATAGCGTTCTATCGGATCAACAAGTGATGATGTGTCACCGTTTCCAAAAGTCCACCAATATGAATTTGCATTTATAGAGGTGTTAGTAAACGCAACAATTCCACTTAAAGGATCAGGATTTTGAATGTTTTCGAATTCAAAGTCTGCCACTGGGCTTGGATTTACAACGATCGGCTGTACGATGGTTAGGGTGTCTGCACAACCACCAGGACCATTGGCAATTAATGTGATTATGTAGTTTCCAGAATTAGCGTAATTATAATTCACACTATTTCCAATTTGAATATTACCGTTTCCGAAGTTCCAAGTAAGAGAATCCGCAAAAGAACTAGTGGAGTTAAACAATATATTTTCGCCTGCACAAACAGTATCTTCCGGTAAGGTAAAGCTGGCAATTGGTGTGTCGTAGACATTGAGAACTTGCGATGCCGTATCCTTGCAACCATAAAGGGATGAAGCGATCAACTGAATCGTATAGGTGCCTGCTACAGGGTAGTTGTGTGATGGTTGTGTAAGATTGGATACACCGCCGTCACCAAAAGTCCAGTCATAGTTTAATGCTCCTGTACTTGTATTTAGCGTATTTAGTAAAACGGGTGGTGTACAAACATCTGTTGAGGTGGTAGTAAATTGAGCAACGGGTTTTGGATAAACTGTAATTACGACAGCTGTAGAATCTGCACAGCCGTTCGAATTTTCTACGTTTAAGTTGACGATATAGGTCCCGGCACTTGTATAAGTGTGATTGGTTGAAAATGAAGTACTAAAATTACCGTCCCCAAAATTCCATGCTTGGAAATTGGTATTGGTACTTGTATTGTTAAAACTTACGTTCAACGGTTCACAACCTGAAATTGGGTTGGCTGTAAATTGTGCTACTGGATTGGTGCTAACAACAACACTGTGACTAATTGATGCGGAACAACCATTTGTTAACCCAACGCCTGTAAGTGTGACAATGAACGTTCCACTTGTAACATAGATGTGTGTAGGATCAAACAAGACGCTGCTTCCTCCATCACCAAAACTCCAAGTACAGTTGGCGAGTCCAATGGACTGATTCTGGAAAAGAAAAGGGGCGTTAATACAAACTGAATCAGGCTGGGAGTTAAAGGCCACAATTGGTGATGGAAACACCGTAATTTGTTGTGAGGTCGTATCGTATCCGCAACCGTCATTCGCGTACAAATAAACAGTGTAAACACCAGGCGATGTAAAGGTATGGCTAGGAGATGCAAGGGTGGATACATTTCCGTCACCGAAATTCCAGCTATAAAATGTTGCTCCTGTACTGAATTGAGAAAAATTTACAACGTGTGGAACACATCCACTTGGGCTATTCACGTTAAAAAACGCGTTAACAATGTTGGGTAATACGGTAATCGTATGATATGCTGTGTCAACTCCACATTCATTAGCAACTGCTAACATTATGGTAAAAGTTGTATCCGAAGTACCTGTCACGAATTGTTGTGTAAATAAGCCTAACCCATTGTTGCCGGTTGCACCGTTACCAAAATCCCATGTATAGGAATCTGGAAGTCCGAGACTGATATTATTGAATTGTAAGTTTAAAGGTGAGCAACCTACATCTGTGTTGGTGCCGAATATTGCGTTGGGTTGAGGCATTGCAATTACGTTTTCCGTGTGGCTTACGGATCCGCAAAAATTAGTAACGATTAAAATGATTGAATACGACGTGTCAGCAATAACTCCTTGGTTATAAGTTTGGCTTGCAGGATTTTGAGCAATAGATGTGTTTCCGTTTCCGAAATTCCACGCATACGTAAGACTTGGTCCAGAAGATAAATTGTTAAAACTAACGATAACTGGTCCACAAGCAGAATCAGGCGCTAACGTGAAATCTGCTGTTGGTGGTATTCGGACTTCAATTGGTTGTGAAATGGAATCAATACAGCCAAATGCTGAGGTAACAATCAATTGAGTAGTATAGAATCCTGCAGTTGTATAGGTGTGACTTGGTGAAACTAGCGTAGAAGTTGTGTTGTCACCAAGATTCCAAGCGTAAGTTGATCCGAAAAGAGAGGTGTTTGTGAAAGATTCAGATATACCGATACACACAATTGGTGCTACGGTAAAAATTGGAACCGGAGTTGGGTGGATGTTGGCAACCATCAAATCTGAATTAGAACAACCGGTAACAGGATCGGTATAGGTATAAGTAAGGTTATGTGTGCCAACAGGTGCAATAAATGGATTAAATGTTCCGGTACTTACATTTGTTATTCCTGAACCAGCCCATGTTCCTCCAATCGGGTTTTCAGGTAAGTCTATAATTGGGTCGGTAGGGCAAAAGTCTAAATCTGGACCGGTTGTTACAAGTGGGAGAGGATTGACGGTTACAATTAATGTGTCTGTTCGCAAACAGTTTCCAGCACCAATCGAATAGACTAGTGGAAAGTTTCCAGCCGTAGTTGGATTAAATATTCCTGTAGTTGTTACATCAGTTCCAGTCCAGATTCCCAAAGTAGGAATAGGTACTAGAATGGCATTTGGAGCGTCAATACAAATGGGAAAATCTAACCCTGCGTTCGGTTGTATAGGTGCTACAACGGTAACAATACGTATGTCTGAATTCGAACAGCCGGTAGCATTCGTATAACTATACGTTAAAGGAGAACTTCCAACTGCACCAGGTGTAAAAATCCCAGTAGCTGTGATGCCAGACCCCGACCATGTTCCTAATGCGGGTGTGGCATAAAATTGAATAGGAAATGGTTGATTGCAAATAGTTGTGTCTAAACCAGCATTAACGATAGGTAAGGGATTTATTGTTGCGAATGAAACGTCAATATTGGAACATCCTGTAACGATGTCTAAATAGATGTACGTAAGTGTGTGTGATCCCGTGCCAGCCAAAACCGGTGAGAAATTCCCTAATGGATTGGTGATTCCTAACCCAGACCATGTGCCACCTATTGGAGTTCCTATTAGGATTGAAGGTGCAGCGTTAATGCATTGGGCAAAATCTAAACCGGCAGATACTACTGGCAATGAATTTACAGTTACTTGAACAGTATCTCTTGTTAAACAAGCTCCGGCTCCAAATGTATAGACTAAATTAAAGGCTCCAGCAAGGGTTGGGTCAAATATTCCTCCTACAGAAACACCGGATCCAGTCCAGGTTCCTCCAACTGGAGTTCCTGATAAGGTTAAATTTGGGGCATCGATACAAAGCGCAGCATCTGATCCTGCATTGGCAGGAGTTGGGTTGATAACAGTAACATTTCGAACATCCGAATTTGTACAACCATTAACAGTAGTGAACGTGTAAGTAAGTGCAAACGTACCTGTTCCGCTTGGCGTAAATTGACCAGTAACGGAAACATTGCTTCCTGACCATGTTCCACCGCTTGGTGTAGCAATTAAATTAAAAGGAATTGGTTGGTTACAAACTGTAGTGTCGTTTCCAGCATTAACGATTGGTAGTGCAATTATTGTAGCTGTTAACTGATCTGTATTGGCACAACCGGATGCAAGGTCTAAATAACTGTACGTTAGAATTGGTAAACCTACTCCAGCAATAGCAGGTGAGAAGTTACCTAATGGATTCGTAATTCCAATCCCAGACCATGTTCCTCCAAGTGGGTTCCCAATCAAAAAAGAAGGGGCATCGCTAATACATTGAGTGAAATCTATTCCCGCATTTACAATTGGTAATGGGTTAACCGTTATTTTAACTGTGTCTGTTGTTAAACAAGCACCTGCTCCTAAAGTATAAACTAAATCAAAGAGGCCTACAATAGTTGGGTCAAATATTCCTGCAACCGTTACACCAGAACCAGTCCAGGTTCCGCCAATGGGGCTTCCAGTGAGGGTTAAGTTTGCCGCGTCTAAACAAAGTACTGCATCAACTCCGGCATTTGCTGGTGTTGGGTTAATGACCGTAACATCTCTTGTATCTGTATTTGTGCAACCGTTAATATTGATGTAGGTATAAGTTAGCGTAAAAGTACCAGATCCGCTTGGAGTGAATTGACCAGTTGGAGTAACATTACTACCTGTCCAAGTTCCTCCAATTGGGGTAGCGCTTAGGTTAAATGGAATCGCTTGATTACAAACAGTAGTATCGATTCCAGCATTAACAATTGGAATAGGAATTATAGTTACCGTTGTTTGTGCGTTACCACTACAAGTTCCGTTGTTTCCAACCACAGTATAGGTAGTGGTAGTAGTAGGATTTGCAATTACAACTGCGCCCACGGTAACATTGAGATTTGTAATCGGTGTCCAAGTGTAGGTGGATGCGCCATTTGCGGTTAAAGTAATATTCGTTCCAGCACAAATAGTACTTGAAGCTGTTACAGTAATAATTGGTAGGGGAGTTATCACTAATGTTACTGTTGCTGCCACCCCAACACAAGTTCCGAATGAACCAGTTAAGGTGTAGGTTCCAGCATTGGCAAGTGTCACATTCGTGATAGAAAAATTTTGGTTGTTAGATACAACAACATTGCTTGGGTCTCTCCAAGTATAGCTAACTCCTGCTAACGCGTTAGCGCTAAAGTTGGCTGTTTGACCTACGCACAGGTTATTGGTAACGGTTGGATTTAAGTTTGGAGGCAGTGGATTTACTAGAATGTTTTGAGTAGTGTTCGCGACACCACAACTGTTGGTTACGCTTAGATTAATTGCAAAAGTTCCGGCAGTATTAAAAAGAACATTTCCAGGGTTTAGCACTATAGAACTCGCAGGTAATCCATTCGTGAAATTCCAGTTATACGCAGTTATCGGGTCATAGCAGTTATTGATTGATGCAACTGGTGCAATTGAATTACCTTCACAAATACTTGATAAGGGCAAAATACTAACTTGAGGAAGTCCTTTAACTGTTACAGTTTGCTCGACAAATGCTGGCCCGCATGAATTGGTCAATGTTAAGCGAACAACATATACTCCAGGACCATTAAATTGAAACTGCGGATTAACCGATTGATTGTCTGTGCCACCAATAAAGCTAAACGTACCCGAAGATGGAAGACAAGTTGATCCTTGGTATACAACAGTCCATAGTCGTGTTACGGCACAAGTGTTTAATGTTGTAGAAGTATTTGTTACGATGGAAATTAATGGAGCGCACCCAGTTGTTGGAGTTAATGTAAAAAGTGGAACTGGTGGAATTTCAACACACACTGTTCTGGTTTGAGTTGTTGTACCACATCCATTTTGAGCGGAAAGTGTAACGGTATAGGTTCCAGGTAACGTGTAGGCGTGTATTGGGTTAGTTAGTGTAAAAGTTGTCAAAGAAACCCCGTCTCCAAAGTTCCAATTGAATATAGTTGCCCCAGAACATGAACTATTAAATCCAGTTTGCGAAGTGTTTATCATTGTAATTGGAGTATTAACACATGCTGGATCCATAGAAACTGTGAAATTGGCAACCGGACCGAGGTAAACTCTTATAGGGCTTATTGTTGCTGTTGAAGAATCACATCTATTAATTGCGGTAATTTTAAACGTAAATGAATTCCCTGGGAGCCCACAACTGGTAGTAGAATACGTGTGACATAATATTGCTGGTGGTGGATGAGGAAGCGTGTCTTTTGGAGAACCATCACCATAATTTACAACGTAATAAGTAGAGCCGTGATTTGTGATAAAATTACTGAGTGGAAAACACAATGTCAAAGGGCCGCAACCGGTCGTACCTCCAGGATTTGCCGCTCCGATAGCTGGATTAGTAATGTTAGCTATATTATATAATGCCGTATCAACACAACCATTTGCTCCCGTAACAATGTATAGTAAATCAAAAATATCAGCGGTAGTATAATTATGCGTTGCTCCTGTACCGGGAAATGAAGTGCTTGAGAAGTTTGGACTGCCATCTCCCCAAATTATTTGAAAAGAAGTATTTCCTGTGGCTGATGACGCATCGTAAACAGTCATATTGAATGTGGTACCAGCACAGTTTTTCATGTCGTCAATTGGATCAATTAGAATTGGTCCTGGTGTATTTTGAATAGTTACAGGTATAATCACATTATCTGTACAACCTGAAGCATTTGTTACGGTAAGTGTTACGTTAAAAATTGTTGAACCATTTCCCTCACTCACGAAAGTATGCGCAGGATTGGTACTTGTAGAGGTGTTAGCACTTCCTGAAGCAGGATTTCCGAAATTCCATAAATAGGTTAAGCCAGGGCCGGTAGAAGTATTCGTGAAGTTGACAGGTGTATTAGCGCAACTGTTGTTAGGCGCAAATGTGAAATTGGCATTTACTAAAGCGGTAACGGTTACTTGAACATTATCTCCATCGTTGCAGCCAGTGTTGTCTGTAATTTGTAAATTATAGGTTGTGGTTACAATCGGAGACGCAACTGGGTTTGGACATGTTGTGCAGGAAAGACCGGCTGCAGGAGTCCATAAATAAGTAAAAGGTCCAGTTCCAGTAGCTGCGGGAGTTGCTCCTATAACAGCATTACCCCCAAGACAAATTGACCGGTTTGGCCCAGCAAAAGCTTGACATTGAGCAAAACACTCAGCGGAGGTAAGGAATAGTGTAATCAGTAATATTAATAATTTCATTTACTGGGTGTTAGGTCGGAAATCTAGGTTGTGGAAATGAATTTTAACGCTATCATTTTCCGTTTTAATTATTTTAAGTTCTTCGTTAAAGTTAATTTTTGCAAAGTTAATTATTTTAATTCAATTTTGACTAGTGCATCTATACTAGACTGATTGTGTTAGAATTAGTTATCTGTTTAAATCGATTAGTATATCTACCGTTTCTAAAACGAACCAAGTACAATTTGGTTGCTTGTTTCGAATCGTATTCAGATGTGAAATAAAAAAAGCGACCTAAGTTAGGTCGCTTTTTTTTATTTAAATTTTATTGACTAAGGATTCTTAGGCTTAATTTGTGTTTCAGGAGTTACTTCAGGCTTAACTTCTCTTCCCGGTATTGGTTGCCCAGGGACATAGTCTAGTGTTATCACGTTACCAGTGGTACGTCTGTTACGTTGGTGGTAAAACTCAAACTTAGTCTTATCTGTTTTCTTGTAACTATTGATCATTGATTCGATCAATCTAATCTCGACTCCAGTAACTGGATCTTTGTAAATCGCTGGAGTAGTTTCACCTTTTCCAGAAGCAATTAATCTTGCTGGATCAATGCCTTTCTCTAGCACTAGGTAATCAACACATGACTTTGCTCTTTTTTGTGAAAGAATTAAATTCGCTGCATCTTTACCACGCGCATCTGTATGTGAGCTTAATTCTAATACCATTCCTGGGTATTCTGTAAGTAATTCATATACAAAGTTTAGTGAATCTTTAGAGTTGATGGAAGAATCTGTTAAAAGAACCCATGAACCTAAAGCGTAACGAACTTCCGGTAAACGAATTTCTCTTTTCGGGAATAAGCCCATTTCAACAACGAAATTCTGGTCATAGTTCAATCCTACTGTTGTTAAACTTGCGCCTTTCTTTTCTTCGTGGTATCCATCTTTGTTTATTTTGATGGTATAAGTAGAGTTCTCATTGATGTAACGATCACCATTTGGTTTCTTGTCCCAGAAAACAGATCCATTAGCATCAGTTTTTCCTACCCATTTAGAACCATCATTTCCTGTTACATTTACGGTAGCATCAGCTACTTTACCGTTAGGTGTTCCAATTTCTGCAATAATAACAGTTAAATCGAATAAGTTTGGAGGAAGAACGTATGTGTAAATATCTGGTTTGTTATTTTCACCTTTAACTCCTTTTCTTTCCGAAGTAAAATAACCGTTTTTATCATCTTTCTCAACGATATTATAATCATTGTTGTTTGAGTTTAATGGTGCCCCCATATTTGTAGGGGATTCCCATTTCATTTCGTCTCCAACTTTCGCAGCTTTAAACATATCTAATCCACCCATACCTGGATGACCATTAGAGGCGAAGTACAAGTCACCATTTCTAGCAAATGTTGCAAACATCTCGTCACCTGAAGTATTGACTTCAGAACCCATGTTGATAGGTGCTGCCCATGTGTTACCTTTTTTAGTATACGTTGTGTACCACAAATCTCTACCGCCAAATCCACCTGGCATATCAGAGGTGAAAATCAAGAATTTACCATCTCCAGAAACACAAGGATGTCCAACAGATATTGAATCAGCAGTTTTTAAAGCAAGTTTTGTAGGTTCTCCCCATGATTTTCCACCAAGTTCAGAAACCCAAATATCACATCCCAAATCTTGTTTGCTAACGTGAGGACATCTAGTGAAAAACATTGTTTTGGCTCTTTCGTCAAAACATGCAGTTCCTTCGTTGTCACCAGTATTTATTTTTTCACCTACTAACAATGTTGGTGCAGACCAAGTGCCATTTTTATTCATTTGTGCTTCCCATAAATCCATATACGCTTCACACGTTCTTGGGTCAATTCCGTCATCGCTAGATCCAACACGTGATGATCCGAAAACTAATCGAGAATCCTTACGGTCAGAAAACATTGGTGCCATATCCATAACTTGATCATTAATTTGATCAACGTTAGTTACTAGGTGTCTTGTTTGATTCGCCTTAAATTCAACTACCAAGTCACACGCATTAATTTGAACTTCTGCTTGTTTGTCACCAGGCACCAATTTTGCATACTTCATGTAAGCTTCTTTAGCCTTTGGGTATTCAGCTTGTAATCTATACATCTCTCCTAAGTTATATAGGATACTAGGGTCAGTGTTTTGATATTTAAGTATCGCAGCTTTTTCATACCATTCAGCGGCTTCCTTATGCTTGTCAGTGAATCTATAAGATTCTGCTATTTGAAAAGCATATTGACCTTTGTTTTGTAAAGCAGCATCACTTTTTCGAGTGATGGAGTTATATGCTTTCTCATTCGCTTCAGTTGCGTTACAATAATTTTCATTGTCATAGGTCTTTGCAGCCTTTTTGATGATTTTTATTGGAGACGAACACGCACTTATTGCGATTAAAACGGTAACAGAGAGTATAGTATTTAATTTCATAGGTATTGTATAAGCTTAAAATCGGTGTGAATAACGTAATTTTTTGTCAATTCAACAAATAATATTGATTATTTCACATTTTTGTATTAATCGTAATTAGTTAGAATTTGGTTACAAAAATCTTAAATAAATATTATTAATGATCGCTATTTGCAATATAGGTATCCCATTTTGTTAAGATTGCTTGGAAACCTTCAGGTAATTCACTTTCTAATTGATGATGAATTCCTGTTACAGGATGCTCGAATCCGATGGTTTTGGCATGTAGTGCTTGTCCAGGAATCAAGTTAAAGCAATTATCTATAAATTGCTTGTATTTAGTATGGGTCGTCCCTCTTAAAATAGCGTCACCGCCATATTCAATATCGTTGAATAATGTGTGTCCAATAAATTTAAAATGTGCTCTAATTTGATGGGTTCTTCCAGTTTCTAACTTACATTCCACTAAGGTTACAAGCCCATATCTTTTCAAAACTTTATAATGAGTTACAGCGTGCTTACCATAATCACCATCTGGAAAGATGGTCATTAGTTTTCTGTTTTTTAATGATCTGCCAATGTTACCAGTAATTGTTCCTTCATCTTTTTCAACATTCCCCCAAACAAGAGCTTGGTAACGACGATCTGTTGTTCTGTCGTAAAATTGTTTCGCAAGATGGGTAAGAGCTTGTTCTGTTTTTGCAATGATTAAAAGTCCTGTAGTGTGCTTATCAATTCTATGCACTAATCCAGGTCTTCCGTAATAATCATTAGGTTTAGATGGAAGGTTATCTATATGATAAATCAATGCGTTTACTAAGGTTCCAGAATAATTACCATAACCAGGATGCACCACCATATTGGCAGGTTTATTTACTACCAAGAGTGTGTCGTCCTCGTAATGAATTTCAATTGGAATGTTTTCTGCAATTAATTCAATCTCTCGAATTGGGTAAGGAAGAACAACGGATACTTCATCGTGCGGTTTTACTCTGTAATTTGGTTTTACCGGTACATTGTTGACGATAATTGTTCCGTTTCTGGCGGCAACCTGAATTTTATTGCGTGATGTATTGGGAAGACGAGCCATTAAAAACTTGTCTACTCTTAATATTTCTTGTCCAGGGTCTGATTTAAATCTGTAATGTTCAAAAAGTTCTTCCTCTTCGTCATTTTCTACTTCATCAAGGTTTAGGTTTTCTAAATCTTCAAATTCAACTTCAGTTTTAGGTATTTTGTTACTGTCAATTGGTGTGTTCAATAATTCTTCTTCGTTCATTTTATTTTTTAATAATTTTCGAAGCTTTCAAAATAATTTGATCTTTACTTTTTATGGTAAGTAAGTATAAGCCGCTATTCAATGTTGAGGTTTCAACTTGTTTTTCATTTCCAGATTGAACTATTCTACCGCTTAAATCAATAAGGTCATAACTGAAATTGTCTATGTCAGCAGTAATAGTAAAGCTATTCTCAAATGGATTAGGAAATACGGTAATTTGAGGTACTACAGTTGCTTCTTCAATGTTAAGTGTACGATTCAATGCGGTAGAAAATATCGGTCGTATCATCATCGAACCACCACCAGGAATTGTGCTTTGTGTCCAAGTTGCACCGCTATTATTGCTGAAAAATATTTTATCTTGTGTGTTAATATTTCTATCGAAACCAATGTTCAATCTTTCTGGATCAACTTGTTTCCAGCCGATATAGAAATTTCCAACAATTGGGAACTTAATAGTGTCTTTTAAATAGTAGGTAATAAATTGATCTTTTTGATTTCCGTATTCTGGTTGTCTTGGATATAGAACGTTGTCTTGATATATGATTGAACCCGGAACGCCACTTGCGTCATCCCAAATAGTAATATAAAATAATTTTGAAGATACGTCGGTGACAGATGCTGCCCAATGAATATTAACACCAAGTAATGAGTCATTAACATATGGCGTGAATTTGTAAGCCATTAATCCTTGAGCACCTGTTACTCCATAGGCTGCCTCTGCGCTCCCGTCGTCGTACGAATAATAGTCTTCAAAAACTTGATGTCCGAAAGTTGTATCGTTTATGCCAAGATCACTAAAAGGACTTGACGCTGAACCGTAATAGTCAAATGTTGCTGTTTCTGGCTCTGGTGTAAGTGGGTCAAACACATATCCTGCAGAAAAATCATAGTAGCTTGTGTATGAAGTGCGCGGTAAATAGTTCAAGTCGCCTACTGACAAAAGGCTTCCGTTCATGGTGAACGAACCTAATGGTATTCCGCTTTTAGAAATCGCAACGGTTCCATTTGGATTGTTTTCCGCAATATTACTACTGTTTCTAACTTTAAACTTTACATTATTGGACATACGGTTGGCAGGAGAGGCAACGTAATGATCCCAAGGAACTGAGGTGTAGTTCTTTAATAAAGAAGTAATCGGAGATACAACTGCGAAGTCTTTGAATAAAGTATCTTGAATTCCTGATAAGGTTCTCAGGTGAACGTAATCTAAATGCCAATGGTCTAAAATACCAGTAAGGGTTCCTTCATTCTTGAATCTAAATTGAAATCCATTTTGGAAATAATTTGGATTCAATAAACGCACATGCCCAACTTTCCATTCCGAATTGGTATTTCCTGTTTGAAACCAAGCCTGTTCCCATAGTTGCGTAGTCGGGTTATGAAACTCCACACTAAATTCATCGGAAGATTCTGGAGACTCACCAAGGCCTTTACGTTGATACAAAAAGCTAAAATACACAGAATCATTGGCCGATAATCCTTGAAGGTTTAACGGCTTTCCAGTTAAAATATCTGCAACGCCATTTCCACTGTTCCAGTTATAGGGTAAGCCATTAGCTTTCACTCCATCAAATGTCATCAATCCTAATGTTCGTGGGTCGTCCGAGAATGTATAGTTGTGGTAAGCATTGCTATCCAGCCAAAGTGAATTAGGGTCTGTTATCTTTTGAAAAAACTGTCGTGCTTGAAATTGGAGATATTCAGGAGAGCTAACAAATACCGTATCAATTGGATTCGCAAAATCTACTGTATCAATTAAATTATAGCCAGGGTAGGCGGTAATAGTGGCGTAATTTACAGGCCAAGTTGCTAAATTATTGTATTTAAAAGTAACAGTTGGCAATAGTGTTTCTACTGTTGTTCCCAGCGCCAAGTTGACGGTAATCAATTTTGCAGGACTAGCACTGAAAAATGTATCAACATAGGGTATTAGTGTGATATTGTCCACTAAGCTGAACTTTAAGATAGAGGTTACGCTTACGCCGGTATATACAGGTGAGTACTTTTGAATTGTTTTCTTTGAGAATTCATCTAAAAATGGAAGATTTAACGTATCTGATGCATAAATAGTGGTACTGTCAAAAGTGCCTACTAATCCAATTTTTAGAAAAGACTCTTCCTTTAATAATTGAGAATAGCGAGTTAACGGACCAATGCTTTCTTGTCCTACAACTTGAAAACAAATAACTATTGCGAAAAGAAAATTAAAGAATTTATTCATCATGACATTTTATTGTTCAGGATCGATAATTTCTGGTACGCCATCGATAGCAGAACTACTCACAACTATTGTTGTTCCTCCTGGAGTTAGACTTCCGTCCATAAACTCTGGAGATTGGCTGCTAATAATAGAGTTTAGTGTGTCTGAAGCCGTAAGGCAAGTAGGACAGTTTATTAATAGTTTTATCGATCTAAAAGAGGATAACGCAGCTTTTGCTTCACTTATTGTCATGTTCATTAGATCGGGTATTTGAACAGGATCACCATTTTCATTTTTACCCACAACAAGTGTTATTCGTCCGCCTTTTGGTATTTTAGTTCCTTCTTTAATGTTTTTTCCTTGATATTTTTGTTCTAAAACTGCGCCATTCGCTTCAGTGGATGGAACATATTGAATGGTTACATAGAGGCCTCTATTTTCTAAAACTTGTTCAGCGAAGCGTATAGATTTATCAACCAATCCAGGCATCTCTACAAGTTCTAATCTTTTCGAAACACGTAAACGAATAATCCGCCCTTCTTTAACGTGTACCAGTGATTTTGATGTAGCCAAAGGTTCTTGCTCTATAATAGTGCCTTCCGGTTTATCTGGCATGTAGATAGAATCTAAAATTTCATACTGTAAATCAGATTCAGCAAAAATGACGGCAACATTTTTTGCATTTTTCCCAACTACATTTGGTACAATTATTTTCTCTCCATGATTTGTACTCCAATCCAAGTAATAGATGGTTCCGCCTACAATTATTATGTAAGTTAAAACAACCATTCCTAGGTTTTTTGCAAATCGTTTATTGAGGACGAAGTCTTTTATTTTTGGTAATAATGCCATAAAAATGCTTAGTAAAGTAAGCAAAGATAAAAATAGTAAATCAGAATGTAAGGATAGTTGTGAATATTTAAAAAACGAAAAGGATGATAGCTTTACTCTTGCAGTCTTTTTGGTGAATGATAAAGCTAAAAACAATCTATTGTTGTCAACTTTTATTTTTGGTTATTAGTTGTCAATAAAGCGCTTTTTATATTTGTAGTAAAAAAAGTCATGCGAATAGGTATTTTTTGTGGTGGATTTTCTTCTGAAGCCGCAATTTCAATGAAAAGTGCAAACACGATTCTTCAGAATTTTCCGAAAGAACATCAAGGATTGTTGGTTGAAGTAATGCGAGAAGGCTGGTTTGTGTATGAGGGTGAATCCAAATGTAAGTTGGATCTTAATAATTGCAGCTATAAGCTTGGTAGTGAAATTCTTTTAATTGAAGCTGCATTGGTTTATGTACATGGAGATCCGGGGGAAAATGGGAAATTACAAGCTTATTTTGATTTGGTAAATGTACCTGTGATTAACTGCTCAATGCTTTCTTCTGCCATTTCTTTTGACAAATGGTTTTGTAACCAGTTTTTGAAAAATTTCAACATCCCAATGGCGGATTCTGTTATCGTGCACAAAGCTGATTTATATGATGAAAATGAAATTATTACGCGTCTTGGATTACCTTTCTTCGTAAAACCTACAGATTCTGGTTCAAGTTATGGTATTTCTAAGGTTAAAGCGGCAAGTGAATTTGCCAAAGCATTAACGTATGGATTTTCTGAAGGGGATACATTAGTTTGTGAAGCATTTATGGATGGTATTGAAGTTACATGCGGCACCTATCAGTTGGGCACTGAGATCTATACTTTGCCTTTAACTGAAATTGTTACTGACAATGATTTCTTTGATTACGAAGCAAAATATTTAGGTAAATCAAAAGAAATTACACCAGCAAACTTACCTGAAAATGTAGCAAATGAGGTGGCAGCTTTAAGTAAAAAAATTTACAGATTACTGCAGTTGAAATCGTTAACGAGAATTGATTTTATTATTGTAAAAGGTCAGCCAATGTTGATAGAAGTGAATACTACACCTGGATTTTCTCCAGCGAGTATTATACCCCAGCAATTGGCTTGCGCGGGCATAAGTATAGCGTCATTTTGGAGCGAAATAATTAAAGATCGATTGGGCTAAATTGGCGTAATTATATATTTTCTTAATAATTTCAACCTATAGTGTAAAAAAATCGGTTTCAAACTACGCTAACCAACTATTCCTTTTATCTTTGTTGTCTGTTAAACGAAGCAATAACCATGAATAAAGTTTCATACGTAGGCAACGCTGATGTGAATGCCATCGATCATTTATACAAATCATATGTTCAAGACCCCAATAGCGTAGATATTGGGTGGCAAAAATTCTTTGAAGGATTTGATTTTGCACAAGCGAATTTTAATGAAAATGGAGCAATTCCGGAAAACTTTCAAAAAGAATTCAAAGTCATTAATCTAATTAACGGCTATAGAAGTAGAGGTCACTTGTTTACGAAAACAAATCCAGTGCGCGAACGTCGTAAGTATTCACCTACACTTGACATAGAGAATTTTGGTTTAGAACAAGCTGATTTAACTCATGTCTTTCAAGCAGGAGATCAAATCGGATTGGGCGCTACAAGATTAGAAACCATAATTTCTCATTTGAAAGCAACCTATTGTCAATCGATTGGAATTGAGTTTTTGTACATGAGAGAACCAGATCGTTTGGATTGGTTTAAGGATAAAATAGAGTTAAAGAATAGGCCAAAGTTTGATGTTAATCGTAAGATTGAAATTTTCAAAAAATTAAATCAAGCTACTAATTTTGAAAACTTCTTAGGTAAGAAATATGTGGGTCAAAAAAGATTCTCAATTGAAGGAGGTGAAGCATTAATTCCAGGATTAGATGCGTTGGTTCAAAAAGGAGCAGAATTAGGGGTTGAATATTTTGTAATGGGAATGGCTCACAGGGGTCGTTTGAATACACTAACAAATATTTTTGAAAAACGCCCACAAGATGTATTCTCAGAATTTGAAGGAAAAGAATTTGACTTTGATGGCACCTTCGATGGTGATGTAAAGTATCACCAAGGGTATTCTACAGAAATTACAGCGAAAAATGGAAAGAAAGTAGGCCTAACGTTGTCTCCGAATCCTTCACATTTAGAAGCGGTTGATCCTGTGGTTCAGGGAATTGCAAGAGCTAAGATCGACCATATTTTAAAAGATGAGAGCAAAATGTGTCCAGTTATGATACATGGTGATGCCGCAGTTGCTGGACAAGGAATTGTCTATGAAATTGTTCAAATGGCAGCATTAGATGGATATAGAGCTGGAGGTACAATACATATTGTTGTAAACAATCAGGTTGGTTTTACCACTAATTATCAAGATGCTCGTACATCTACGTATTGTACCGATGTTGCTAAAACAACTTTATCGCCGGTATTACATGTAAATGGGGATGATATTGAAGCTGTTGTTCAATCGCTAGAAATAGCCATGGAATATCGCCAAAAGTTTAATCAAGATATTTTCATTGACTTGTTATGCTACCGTAAATATGGGCATAATGAAGGGGATGAGCCGAAGTTTACGCAACCAAGTCTTTACGATATTATTGCCAAACACCCGAATCCAAAAGATATTTATTTCAAAGAATTGTTGGCTGAAGGTTCAATAACTATTGAGCAAGCAAGCAAAATTGAAGAAGATTTTAATGCATTCTTAGAATCCGAATTTGAAGCGGCACGTAAAAATGATAAAGCAATTGTTTGGGATTTTTTAAGTCATACTTGGAGTGGTTTTCGTCATGGAAACGCAGCAGATTTTTTGAAGTCTCCCGAAACTGGAGTCGACAAAAAGAAATTATTAGAATTGGGTACTAAGCTTTCTACCTTACCAGAAGGCAAAAAGTATTTCCGAAAAATATCAAAAATATTTAGTGATCGTTTGACCGCTATTCAAACCGATAATTTAGATTGGGGTAGTGCTGAAATGTTAGCCTATGCCACACTTTTGGACGAAGGTTCACCCGTGCGTGTTTCTGGTCAGGATGTCGAAAGAGGTACCTTTTCTCACAGACATGCTGTTGTTAAGACAGAAGATACAGAAGAAGAAATCGTTACATTAAATTTGTTGAATGCA
The DNA here is from genome assembly GCA_043720875.1 of Crocinitomicaceae bacterium. GTDB lineage: Bacteria > Bacteroidota > Bacteroidia > Flavobacteriales_D > Crocinitomicaceae > JAYSRU01. The sequence goes on along the minus strand of JAYSRU010000102.1, from coordinate 24,767 downwards.
AAGCAAGCCAAGTTTTCAATTCATAATTCACACCTTTCTGAGTATGCCGTATTAGGTTTTGAATATGGATATTCTTTGGCTACGCCTAAAGGTTTAACAATTTGGGAAGCTCAATTTGGAGATTTCTTTAATGGTGCTCAAATCATGATTGATCAGTTTATTACCGCTGGTGAAGATAAGTGGAGCACACAAACTGGATTAACAATGTTGTTGCCTCACGGTTATGAAGGACAAGGAGCAGAACATTCTTCTGGAAGAATGGAAAGATGGTTGCAACAATGTGCAGATTTAAATTTGCAAGTGGCAAATACATCTACGCCTGCAAATCATTTTCATTTATTGAGAAGACAGTTGCACAGAGATTTTAGAAAGCCATTGGTTGTTTTTTCACCTAAAGCAATTCTAAGATTACCGGCTGCAACATCAACATTGGATGAAATGGCAAAAGGCTGTTTCCAAGAAGTTATTGATGATGCTGCTGCATCTGTAAAAGGAACAGAAACACTCGTTTTTTGTTCAGGTAAATTTTATTATGAAATGAAGGCTAAAGCGGCAGAATTAGGTGTTCAGGATTACGCTTTTGTGCGTGTTGAACAACTTTATCCGTTGCCACAAGTTCAAATTGAAGCAATTGTTGCAAAATATACGAATGCAAAAAATATCCTTTGGGCACAAGAAGAACCAGCAAATATGGGAGCTTGGACTTACATGGCAATGAGTATGCGTCATATAGCTTTCAAAGGAATAACTAGACCAGCATCTGCTGCAGCTGCAGAAGGTTCTAAAAAGTTGCATGAAAAACGATTGAAACAATTGTTTGAAAACGTATTCCAATTTGCAAAAGTTAACGCTTAAGCGTAAAAAAGAAATTAAATTTAAACCATTAAAATAGATCCCGTCATGTCAATGTTAGAAATGAAAGTACCAAGTCCAGGAGAATCAATTACAGAAGTAGAGATTGCGTCTTGGATGGTAGCCGATGGCGATTATGTAGAAAAAGATCAGACGATAGCTGAAGTGGATTCGGATAAAGCGACGTTGGAATTACCCGCAGAACAAAGCGGAATAATTACATTAAAAGCTGCTGAAGGAGATGTAGTGAAAGTTGGACAAGTTGTTTGTTTGATTGATACTGCTGCTGCTCGCCCAGCTGGAAGTTCAGCCCCGGTTGCAAAGGCTGCTGTTGTAGAAGATGTGAAAGTTGTTGCTGCACCAGTTGCTGCTGTGGTTACTCCTAATCCAGGTCCTGTAAGTGATAAGGTGAATTATGCTTCGGGTACACCGTCACCTGCTGCTGCCAAAATATTAAATGAAAATGGTATTGCAGCCAATAAAATCGGTGGTTCTGGTAGAGACGGACGCGTAACGAAACAAGATGTTGTTGCTGCGATGGCTGCTGGAATTCCAACAGAGGCTACTCAAGGTTGGGGTGGAACGCGTGAGCAAGGTCGTGAAAAAATGTCGATGCTTCGCCGTAAGATAGCAGAGCGTTTGGTGGCTGTAAAAAATGAAACTGCCATGTTAACTACATTTAATGAAGTTGACATGAAACCAATAATGGATTTACGTGCTAAGTACAAAGATAGCTTTGCTAAGTTTCACGATGTGAATCTTGGATTCATGAGTTTCTTTACAAAAGCGGTAACGGAGGCGTTGAATTTATTTCCATCTGTGAATGCACAAATTGACGGAAATGAAATGATTTTGCATAAGTATGCAGACATTGGAATTGCAGTCTCTTCACCAAAAGGATTGATGGTTCCAGTGGTTAGAAATGCAGAGCAAATGAGTTTAGCCGAAATTGAAAGAGAAATTAAGCGTTTGGCCATAAAGGCAAGAGACGGTAAAATTACCCCAGATGACATGAGCGGAGGTACATTTACAATTACAAATGGAGGAGTTTTTGGATCTATGCTAAGTACGCCAATCATTAATCCACCGCAATCTGCAATTTTAGGAATGCACAACATTGTTGAACGCCCGGTGGCAATCAATGGAAAGGTTGAAATTCGCCCAATAATGTATGTTGCACTTTCATACGACCATAGAATTATTGATGGTAAGGAATCTGTTGGTTTCTTGGTTAAGGTGAAAGAGATGTTAGAAAATCCAGAACGAATCATCTTCGGAGGAAAAGATCCTTTGGCGGTATTGTTGGGATTGTAGGATTAACAATGCGTATAAGCAAGATCGGATGTTAGACATAGTTCAGAAATTTATAAATGATGTAAAGCATCTAAAAGTGGCTGTAATTGGTGAAACAATTATTGACGAATTCGTTCCTGTACATTATGAAGGGAATTCGATGAAATCTGTGTGCCCTGTTTATCGTTTGACTGGAGGAGAAAAGCAAGTTCAAATGGGTGGTGCGCATGCAATTGCAAATCATTTGAAAAGTTTTGTATGTCATGTTGATTTGATTACGAATACTGAAAATGAAATTGTTAAAACGCGCTACATTGACGCATACGATGGGAAAAAGCACACAGAAATAAATACCTTCAATACTTCGAATTTTGGAGAAATATCAGTAGACACCAACGACTACGACGTTGTGATTATTGCGGATTTCGGTCATGGATTTTGTGATAACATCAAAATTAACAACGGTTTTCATTTGATGTGCCAAACAAATTCAAATAATTTTGGATTTAACCGGACAAGTAAATGGAAGAATCATAGGAAAAAGAGCGTTTGTCTCGATTTGAGAGAAGCGAGTCTTCAAATGAATAAAAATATAAGTCATAAGGATAATGGCGATTTTGAAAATGATATTTTAGAATTGTATAACTATGAAATGAATACGGATCTTATGTTCGTTACACTTGGCGGTAGTGGTTCTGCTTTTACGGACGGGAAGTTTGTGAAGATGAATAGTGCTTTTCCGAGTGACATCAATGACAGCATTGGTGCAGGAGATACTTTTTTCGCTTTTGCATCCATTCAAGCGTCTATTCAAGAAGAAGTGAAAGAATTAATCATTCCTTCCTTAGCAGCAAGCTTATCCACAACTTGGTTATGCAATGAGAAATCAGTTACACCTCAAACTTTATTAGAATATGCCTCTAAGTTTATATAATAAGTACTACGCTCAATTTTTTGTTGAAAGTAATAGAATTGAGCAACAGATGACTGAAGCAGTTTCGCTTTTGTCAAAGATAAAACGAATTTTCTTTATCGGAAATGGTGGATCAAATTCGATTTGTTCGCATATGATGGAGGATTATTTGAAAATTGCAAAATTTCAAACCTTCACCTTTTCGGACCCAGCATTGATTACTTGTTTTGCTAACGATTATGGCTATGAAAATGCGATGAAAGAGTGGGTAAAAGCTTATTTTACTAAGGATGATTTATTAATTGCCATTAGTAGTAGCGGAGAATCACCAAATATATTGAATGCCGTAAATACTGCAAAAGAGTTGGGTGGAAAGGTGATTACACTTTCCGGATTTAAGGAGCGTAATACATTAAGTGAATCTGGAATGATCAATTTTTACCTTTCGGCTGAAAATTATGGCATTGTGGAATGTTTTCATCAAGTTATTTTACATGGTGTTTTAGATAAATTTGCGTCCAATAACAACTAAATGAAAGTAGGATTTGCATGTGGTGTTTTTGATTTATTTCATGCTGGTCATGCAATAATGCTTGAAGAATGCAAAGAACATTGCGATCACCTTATTTTAGCATTGAACGATGCAAGCAATTTAGCTGCAGACAAAAACATCCCTATTCTTTCAATTGAAGATAGAGTTATTCTTGCAAAAAATAGCCGATTCGTGGATGAAGTTAGAACGTATAGTTCAGAAGAGGGGCTTGAAGCATTGTTGCGAGAAATACAGCCTGATGTTCGCTTTTTAGGAGAAGATTATACTGACAAGCCGATAACGGGCAAGGAGTTAAGTAAAAGCACTTACTTTACAAACAGAGCACATGGAAAATCAACCAGTAAATTGATTCAAACCATTCTTGCAAGGTACACGAAGTAATGCTATTTATCCAAGGTACTTAAACCAGTCTTTAGTAGCTTCAGCAATATTTTTTGGCTCCCACAATGGAGCATCCTTCCAATAGTTGATGTTTTCAAGCATTATTTTTACACCATCCTCCAAACTCACCTTGGCCTTCCAGTTTAAAATTGAATTAATTTTTCGGGTGTCCGCAAATGTGCAATCCGGTTCGCCTGGTCGTTTTGGAATATAAATAACTTCACCTTCTAATAACGCCACTAACTTATTAATACTATACGTGTTGCCACTTCCAACATTAATTTTTTCACCAGATATAGCGTAGTTTTCTGAAGCCGTAACACACGCATCTACAATATCAGAAACATAAGTAAAATCTCTTGTTTGGTTTCCGTCACCAACAACAGTATAGGGTAAATTATTGATCTTCTGAGCTAAAAACACACCAAAAACAGCACCGTAAGTTCCGGATGTTCTTGTACGCGGACCATAAACATTAAAGAACCGCATTGCTGTGATATTCATCTTATAAACTTGACTCCAATACATGCAGTATTCTTCACCTAAATATTTTGTTACGGCATAAGGATATTGACATTTAATAGATTCTGTTTCTGGTGTTGGAAATTGATCAGGTAATCCATAACATGACGAAGATGCTGCGTAAATAATTCTACCTACAGCATGTTTTCTGCACGCTTCTAATACGTTAATAGTTCCATTTACATTGCTATTATGGTATTCCATCGGATGAACGATAGACGGAACAATATCTGCTAATGCAGCAAAATGAAACACCTTTTCCATTCCTTCAAAATGGGGTTCAATTTTACCATAATCGGCTATAGTTTCGATAACAACTTTTAAATTCGGATTGTTTTCGTGCTGCGCAAGGTTACGTAAATTTCCGCAAGATAAATTGTCAATTACCGTTACTTGATGTCCTTCGTTAAGTAGTTTATCAACAGTATGACTTCCAATGAAACCGCATCCGCCTGTTACCAATATTTTCATGTTTCAAGTGTTAAATTTTTTCCGCTTTTATGCTCACTGTAAATACCTTATTCGGTAAACTTATCTCTGGATAATTTGCATTAATTTCTTGTTTTGTATAGATGGCACAAATCGTATTACTTACACGGTACAAGTGTTTATGGTCTGCTTTCGGAATTCCGTCCAAAATTCCATGCAAAACTGGCCAATTAATGTTTTCGTAAGATAAGCCGTAGTCGTGCCACACAATCATGCTATTGTCATCTCTCAATAGCGAGTAGGCATTTGCCGTGTCTATTTTAACTCCTGGATATTCGTGGTCTGCATCTACAAATATCACGTCAAACTTACCTTTTAATTCCGTGTAATCGTAGGTTTGAGTATTTTCTCTAATCTCAGTAATGTTGGTGAGTTTTTCAGTAAAAAAATCACTTGACTTAATTGCGGAGTCAGGAAACCCGAATTCCTTCATTTGTTTTTTTGACAACGTCATCGAAAAGGTTTCCTTTGCATCGTTATGGATATTTACTAGGCTTTCACCTCTCCATGATCCGAATTCAATGTAAGAAACATCTTTTTTAGATTTGATAATTGATTTTATCAAGGCAATATCTATCACTTTAGACGTGCCGTCTAGGTAACTGTAATTACTGATTGTTTCTTCAAAGTTAGGGAATAAATCAAGCAAGTCCACCACAGGTAATCCTTTAACTAGGTTGTATTTTTTTACAACTTCTCCTTTAGAACTCAAGTCTTTTGTTAAACGAAATACGCCTTTAAGAAATTCTTTCCTATTCTTTAGTAAAAGTTTAAAGATGTTTGCGAATGCTTTGTATTTATTCATATCAATTAGTTGTTTTTAGAAAAAAGACCTTTGGTGAACGCGTCAATTTGTTCAAGTAAATATCGCTTACGTTGTTTGAAATTTGTTTTATGTTGATTGGAAATTGATTGAATATTTTTTCGCCAAATTTTTGGTACACCATGTAAGTGGACATTATGTTCAATAAATGCTTTGTATTCTAACGTGAACCCTGCATTTTTAATCGCTTCATCGATATTGATTGACCCCAACGCTTTGTACATGAAGTTTAAATCTCGAATGTAAAACATTCCTCCTGGCTTGAGGATGCGTTGAAACTGTGTAAGAATGTATTGAATGAGTTTTTTGTCTAATTCCGGAAGCACTTGAACACAAAGAATCAAATCTACACTATTGTCAGCAATTAAGTCTAATCTCCAAGTCGGAATGTGGTACAAATCAGAGCCGTTTTCATCGATTTTGAATGCTGACGGTTGGTCAACATATTCTTTGAAATCTGGCTTTATTGCTTCGTAATAATAGTGTTGTAGGCAATAAGACAGAGGAATTGCATCAACCGCTATAAAATTTCCTTTCCCTTTAATTGCTGGCCACCATAAATTTGCTTGACGTCCATAACCTGCTCCAAAATCGAGAACGGTATTTATTGCAAATTCTTCTGGAATCGGGTAGGATTGAGGAATGAAAAAATCGTGAGCATTGTTGTATCCAACGTTTTGATATTCGTTAAAATCGTAAGTGATGTCTAGCTTTTTTAAAATTTCAGCATCGTTATGTTTACTTTGTTCGACCAATGGGTTTATCAATTCAGCTTTAAAGAAACTTGGATATTTTCCTTTGAACCAATTCATCCAATTCACTATTTCTTTTGTACCGGTAAATGAATAAAAATCTTCTGGTAAATCAGTAGAATATTTTAGTTTTCTTTTTTTTCTTTTGATTTGATAGTCCCAGGCTATTATGAACGACTTTACATACTTTGTCCTATCATTTTCTAAGGCTGTTTTGAATTTATTAAGGAAAGGATGAAGCATAATTAAAGGCGATAAAAGTTGGTGATATTTTCAATAATATATTCTATTTCTTCATTAACCAATTGTGGATAAATAGGCAGACTTAAAATAGTTTCACATTGCTTTTCAGTAACTGGAAAATCTCCCTTTTTATACCCAAGTGATTGTGCCGCTTTTTGTAAATGAATGGGAATTGGATAATGAATTTTTGTGTCAACGCCATGCTTAGCAAGGTATTCCATTAATTCATTTCGTTTATCAACTTGAATGATAAAAGTATGATAAACGCTATGTTGATTGACATTATCTTTTGGAAGGTATAAGATGGGTAAGTTTTTTAATCCTTCATAATACATAGCCGAAATTTCACGTCTTCGATTGTTCCATTCTTCTAATTTTTGAATTTTTACATTCAAAATAGTTGCTTGTAAATTATCTAAACGGGTGTTGAAACTCCAGAAATCAACTTCGTCTCTACTGCTGTGTCCGTGTGTTCTTGCTTTCGATAAATAATGGAATAGGGCTTCATCATTGGTTGTAATCATTCCCCCATCACCACATGCTCCAAGGTTCTTTAAGGGGTGCAAACTAAATGAACCTGTATTTCCAAATGATCCAACTGCTTGGTTTTTATAACGGGCTCCAATGGCTTGGGCACAATCCTCTATTACAAATAAGTTATGTTTTTTAGCAATAGCCATTATAGTATCCATGTCTGCTGGTCTACCTGTTAAGTGAACCGGAATAATTGCTTTTGTTTTCGATGTAATCTTCTTTTCAATTTCGAGAGGATTAATGTTGTAATCTTCACATACATCAGCAAATACAGGTGTTGCTCCAGCAAGTATAATGCTAGAGGCAGATGCTAAGTATGAATTTGGCGCAGTGATCACTTCATCTCCAACGCCAATTCCTAATGCACGCATGCTTAGAATCATCGTGTCCGTTCCATTACCAACACCTAGTGCATGATTTGTTTCGCAGAGTTTTGCAAATTGTGTTTCAAATATTAGCGTTTCTTCGCCTAGAATAAATTGACCGTTATCAAGAAGTTTTTCTATGTTAGCCAGAATTTCACGCTTTAATTCTTTGTGTTGAACACCTAGTTGGATGTATGGAATTTTCATCAATTTATGCGTTGTAACTTTATTTTAAATGAATATTGTTCATCAATTTCACATTGAAGTATTTATCATCAGTTAATGAATTTGGAATTAAACCTTCATCAAAAGCCGTCTTTAAATCTCTTGCAGCATCTTCAATCGTATGTTTCGCAACAAAACCGATATCGTTCTTTATTTTTTCAGAAGAAATATGATATGATCTTAAATCATCTGAAGCGGTGGTAACAATGTTAACTGTAGGACCAACAACATTTTTGACCATCTGTGCTATGTCTGAAATGGTATGATTTTCAAAACCTGCATTCCAGATCTTGCCTGCTATTTTTTCTTTAGGCAATTCAAGTAATAAGGCATAAAGATCAGTCATATCCTCAATATGGATATTTGGACGCTTTTGACTTCCTCCAAAAACAGTTATCTCATTTTTGTTCACTGCTAAATTGGTTAAAATATTAACGGACAGATCAAGTCTCAATCTTTTACCGTAACCACAAACCGTTGCAGGTCTAATAGTACAGGTAGTAAAAATTTCACTTTGAAAAGGCTTCAAAATTTCTTCACAATCAGCTTTAAATTTTGAATAGTCAGTTAATGGGTCCAATTCCATTTCTTCATTCACGTTGGGCTCTTCCTTGATCCCATAAACACTGCTTGAAGAAGCATAGATGAAGCGTTGAACTCCAGATTCTTTTGCTATTTGTACCAAAGGTCCAAAAGCATCCAAGTTGATAGATTTCCCTAACGTAGGGTTTAATTCAAAGCTTGGATCATTACTGATACATGCTAAGTGAATAACAGCGTCTTGCCCCTTGAGTGAAGTGCCTAACAAAGATTGATCACGAATATCACCGTTAATCATGGTCAAGTTTGGGTGCTTGTCTATAACTTCTTCACCGTAAATCATTAAGTCTAAAACAGTTACATTGTAACCTTTTCTTAGTAATTTAGGAACTAATACAGATCCAACATAGCCAGCGCCCCCAGTGATATAGATATTCTTCATTGTCGTGAATTTATTTAGTGACAAATATACCTTAAAAATATTGAAAATGCTTGCAGTTCTGAAGAATTATTAGGGATGAAAAAATGCTCAAATAATCAATGAAATAGGATGTTTTGGGGGGATAAAACACGTACTATCATATTCAATTAATTTTCCTTTTTTTTTCTAACGCTGGGACACCCGCAACGAATTTTGAAGAAGCGACATTGTTAATGATGACACTACCTGCCGCAACCAAAACATTTTCACCTATTTTAATGTCGGGAATCACAATAGATCCAGTTCCTAATGTTGTATTTTTCCCAATCATTACTCTTCCTGCGGTGTGCGAACCAGGACCTATATTTACACCATTTGCTAGATAGTTATCGTGGTCAATTGTTGTTCCTGTATGAATATTGACGCAGTTCCCAATCTCAGTTCCAGTAACGATTACAACATTTTGTCCAAGGTAATTTCCACTTCCTATTTTTACATCTTCATCCATGATCACGCTTGGGTGAATTGCATTTGCTAGTTTTAAACCAAGAGATTGGAGTGCTGAGGCAAGATTCATTCTTTGTGAGTTGTCGCCAATTGCCACAATTCCATATTCAATTGTGTGCTTTGCGATTAGATTATGTAGTTGATTCATCGTTCCGAGAATTTTATATCCGGAAATTTGTTGATTTGTTTTCGTTGGATCGTCATCAATGAAACCAACTATTTCGTAGGTTTTCATTGCGAGTAAAATGTGTAATACTACTTTTGCGTGTCCATCAGATCGAGCGCCTATAATTACAATTTTTTTCATGATTTAGATATTAACTCGTTATAATTGTTGATTATAGTTGTATAAAAATTTAATAATCTTGGTGTGTTTGAAGCAAGCGAAAGTTTCTGTTGTGCGCTTAAGCATTTTTGTTGCAACTTTGGGTAATCTAAATGCTCAATAGTTTTCCTAAGTTGAAAAATACTTTTATCATTCATGTTTACGGCAATTCCGTATCGGTTAGATATCCAATTTTGAAAGATTATATCTTCGGATATAATGATAGGTAAATTGGCTTCTATATAGTTGAATAACTTGAGCGTTGTCGCGTACTTTAATTTAACGTCCGACTGTTTGGTTAGCGCCTTAAAGAAAGGTAATATTCCAAAATCATATTGACTCAATTCTAGCGCTAACTGTTGTTGGTCAACGTCTTCGTGGAAATGAAAATAGGAGTTCGTTTTGGCTAATTGAATATATTCTACCCTATCCTGGTTTCCATTACTTGGGCTTGGATAAATGTGAAAATGTAACTGTTGCGAAGTTATGGTATCAATCAATTTAAAAAATTGGGTGTTGCCGTATTGATTGGGGTTCCTGAAACTGCCCGCAACAGCACCTGCATAAACAATGTGAATATTTTGAAGGTTAAGTGCCTTACTGTGAGTTTGAAAAAAATCATCATCACAATACAACGGGAAAAACAAGGTTCTTGGCTTAACAATAGGAGCCAGTTTCTTTAAAGCGATATTGATTTCCATACTGTGGGCAACGATCCCATTTGCGTTTATTAGGCAAGCCTGCTCATGTGGAAGTTCTTTTTGTAGCCACTTTAATTTTACATCGTTTTCATAATAAATGGTATACACATCTTGCATGTCATGCACATAAGGTTTGCCTAAAAATTGTCTCGCACAATCTGCAAAATAACTTTTAGGCCCAAAGCCATGCACAAGTGAAATGTTTTCGATTGTTTTTAAAATTCTTTTCAAGTGCCAGGCGTTCCTGAAAAGGAGAACTTCCTCGAAACTGTTGTCAGAAAATTTTTCTACAAATCCATGTGCTTGACAAAGTAAAATAGGAGCGTAATTACTTTGCTTTTTGATAGATTTGGCAATGCGCCCAATGCGAGGTGGGAGAAATTCACCAACAAACAGTATTACATTTTGATGTTGATTTTTGCTAGGAGAATTGATCCCAACAGTAAAAAGACAAAAATCTAAGAAACCAGTAGCCTTAACGTAGGAGAACATTTTAAGTTTGTACAAGAAATTACTTAATTTCAGTAATGATTTCATTCCGTATTGAAAGATTAATCCAGTGGAACAAAAATAATAGGAAATTGTCGAATTATAAGTTTTTTAAAAAGATATGAAGGCGGTTTGTGTTGAATAGAACATTTAATTTCTAATTTTGAAATTAATTATTCTACTGTTATGCTGTCGTATTCTAAGTTTGCTCTTTTTTTCATACTACTTTTCACCTGCATAACGCGTTGTTTTTACTTTTCAAATAATACCCAAAATGGATACAATGCGACATCTTGGGATGCGCTAGGATATTATATGTACTTGCCAAGCACAGTAATTTATAATGATGTTAAAACACTCGATTGGCTTCCAGAAATTGATTCTACCTATCATGTTACAGGAGGTAAGCTTTATCAGGCAATTCAATTAGAAAATGGGGGATACACCAATAAATATTTTTGTGGCATTGCGCTGTTGGAGTCACCATTTTTCTTTCTCGCACACGTTTATGCGCATGCGTTTGAATCAAAAAAGAACCACGTAATTCCGGATGGATTTTCTTGGCCCTACCAATATGCGATTCTTTTTGGTGCTATTTTTTATGTTTTTCTTGGCTTATTATTTCTCAGAAAAGTGCTACTTTCTTTTTTCTCCGAAAAAGTAACTGCCTTAACTTTGGTGTTGCTGGTTTGTGGAACTAATTTGTTGCAATATGCTGCTATTGATGGCGCAATGAGCCATGTGTTTATCTTTCCTTTGTATGCTATTGTCATTTGGGCTACCATTAAATGGCATGAATCTCCAAAAATACAATTCGCAGTAATCATAGGGCTACTTTCGGGTATAGCTACTATTTCAAGACCAACAGAGGCAATAATTATTTTCATTCCTATTTTTTGGAGTTTACATTCAAAAGTTGAAAGTTCTGCTAAATGGCTGAAAGTTAAATTGCATAAATCGCATGTGGTTGTTGCTGTTGTTGGAGGAATAATTGGCGTTTTACCGCAATTCATCTATTGGAAATACACCACTGGATCATGGCTTTTTGATGTGGGAAGTAAATGGTATTTTTTGAATCCTTGGTGGCGTGTTTTATTCGGACATGAACAGGGTTGGTTTATGTACACGCCACTAGCGATTGCAATGATTGTTGGATTCTGGTTTATGAAAAATCAACCGTTTAGGAAATCTGTGGTTTTCTTTTGTTTAGTTAATATTTGGGTTATTATTTCTTGGTCGGATTGGCATTACGGGGCTAGTTATTCAACCCGGGCTTTGGTGCAAAGTTATCCTGTTTTTGCCCTTCCATTGGCGTGTTTGATTAACTATGTTATGGTTGAAAGGAAAAAAGTGTTAGTCGTTTTAGGGGTTTCTGGCTTTCTGATATTTTTAAATGTGTATCAATTGCGTATTTATAACACAGGAATGATTGATAATTTTTCACCATTTTACCAATTGTTTAAATAGTATTTTTAACAATATCTTTTCATTTTTGGAGTAAATTGATTTTAAAATTGAGTAGCTTTACAACTCAAAATTAAACTATTAAGTATGTCATTTGAATTACCCGCGTTAGCATACGCTTATAATGCACTTGAGCCGCATATTGATGCGCGCACAATGGAAATACATCATTCAAAACACCACCAAGCATATACAACTAACTTAAATAATGCGATTGCTGGAACTGAGTTAGAAGGAAAATCTATACTTGAAATTTTAAAAGCATGTAAAGATAAACCTGCTGTAAGAAATAATGGAGGTGGATTTTACAACCACAATTTATTTTGGGAAATCATGGCACCAAACGCTGGCGGTTTACCAACTGGTGATTTGGCGCAAGCAATCAATGATGCCTTCGGAACGTATGATAATTTCCAAACTGAATTTGCTAAAGCTGCTACTACGCGCTTTGGTTCAGGTTGGGCTTGGTTATGTGTTGAGAATGGAAAGCTGGAAATTTGTTCAACTGCAAATCAAGATAATCCGTTGATGGGTGAAGGTTGCTCTGGAACTCCAATTTTAGGATTAGATGTTTGGGAACACGCTTATTACTTGAATTATCAAAACCGTCGTCCTGATTATATTACTGCATTTTTTAATGTTGTAAATTGGGAAGCAGTAACTAAAAAATTCAACGCAGCGAAATAATTAATTTTCTTTGCAACAAAAAAGCCGTTCTCAATTAAATGAGAACGGCTTTTTTAATGTCATAGGCTGTCGTTAGAAAACGAACACTCCACCAATTTTGAACGTGCCGATGTCCATGTAGGCAGCGCGGTTTGTAAAAGACCTGTCGCTATAAAACTGAACTTTACCGGTTTCAATAGGTAATTCGTTGTTTATTGGAAATGCAATGTTTGAGAGATAGCTAAGGTTGATCAAGAACTTTTCAGAAACTGCAATTTTCAAATTCAATCTCCAATGAAAATAGGCTCCAATTCTTGTGATTTCTTTTGCACTAAAGTCTGAAATACCATATTGTGATTTTGAATAATTTGAAGTGCCATTATAAAACTCTGGCGTATAGGATAAGGCTTTCAATGTGGCAGAATATACACCAACACCTACTTCATTAGATAACCCAATAGGTAAAGTGCTGCTTTTTTTACCAAATTCTATAAAAAGAGCACCTCGATTAATACCCATTTCTGCGGCTATTAAACCATTGGTGTACACGTTATAATAAGAAGATGTTGTTGGAACATAAAACTGATTAGTTCCGTTGAAAGTTAATTTTGTACTACTGAAGGAAGCGCCAAAAGCCTGATTACTTTTAAATTGTCTTCGATAAACAGCACCATAATTTAGAGAAGCGGTGAGCTTAGTGTTTTCAAATAATTGTTTTTTATTGAAATCTGGTTTAGCTCCAAAGTTTACCTCGAAATTATTCTTCTTTCCAAAAAATCCAATTTCTTGACTCTGTAATGTTAAACTGGTGAGAAGTGTTGATAGTGTAAAGAGTATGTGTCTCATCGTTTTATTTTTTTATGGTGGTTAAGAAATTGTGAACTTGAGACCCCACTACAAATTTACTTGGTTTGGCATATGTGGTAGATCTATAATAACCGCTAAAATTGTAGGTTGCTAAGTCAAATACAGCCATAGTAGTGGTTGTTGTGTTTCTGCTACCTATCGATGACAATAGGGTTACGGGTATAAACGGGATAAATATCATCGAGGCTATTTTACCCCCTAAACCTATCTTTTTTGATTTAGTGTGATACAAAATAGGAAGAACTAATTTGTTAACGTCATATAACTCTTTAATGTCTTCAATATCCTGATAATCGATTGGTATATAATCTTCATTTCCTTCATACGATTGATTCATAATGTTGTAAATTGTCATGAGTTCATTGTATTGTGCGCAGCCTTGATCCTTTATTTCTTTAATTCCAATGTGGTAAGTTGTAATTCGATTGTTCTTACTCGTGGCTTTAATTATTGAAATAAGATTGATCTCTAATTTATTGTAATTTTTTAAATTCGGAAGGTCGGATGTGTAAGCTTCCTTGGTTATTGAACTAATCTCTGGTTGAGAAAATAACAATTTATTATCCGATGCCTTCATCTTCGCAATAAGTAAATCATTTTCTTTCAACTGTCGTTTTTTTGATTTCAGTTTTTTTATTGCTGCCTCCTCTTCTTTTTGTTTTTTTACACTTTCTTTTTCTACAGTATACATGTCCATAAAACTAGAACTGTTGATTAAATCAGGAATCCAAAACTCATGATCTGGTCTCACTTTTTCACTCGGATTTTCTTTACGAACCATTCCACGTTTACGTGCAATTTTTTCATATTTATTATACTTTTTATCATACCAATTTGTTACCATGTCTTCCATTTCTTTGAAATTGATCAAAGTAGCTGGTTCTTTTGAAAAATCTTCAACTTTAAAATCTTCTGTTTTTGCCAATAATCGGGCACTACGCTCGCTCATTAACATCATTTCTTTAGATTCTGGGTAAAGAAGTCGAACATCTTCGATCAAACGTGCAGCATAGACTACTTTTTCAATGCCTGTCATGCTTTGCACAAAGTTATTCATTAAGGAAACTTCTCCTTCCCAATCATTGTCTTGGTATCCTTTTTCTTTTCCGTCGCTAAAGTCATACGAAGCGATGCCATACCATATTCTTGCCTTACTTCTTTTTATATAATAAGAATTTGGGAATTCTTTTTCAAGTAAGAACGCCGCATACATAGCATTGATAAATTCTTCAGAGGCAATATAACTGCGTAACATTTCGAAACGACAAATAGTGCGTATGTAGTTAAATTGAGCTTCGCTGTTCAAATAAATTGTTGTTCCGTCACCTCCAACAGCTTTTGCAATACTGTCGATGTTTTTTCTGCGTTCAGAAATGTTGGGGTGTGTACTGTGATCATCGTCAAAGTCGTCAACTGCTGAAATTGCGCCAACTTCTCCCCAACGATCTAGTCCAAAGGCAACGTATGTATTATTGAAATAATCTTTTGCAACGGGTGTTTCGTCAAAAGGCATATATGAATACATTAATACGTCCATCGTTCCGTTTAATTCAGCCATCTTGTAGCCAGCTTTGCTGTACAATTCAGCTCCTCTTTCGTCAGCTTCATTTTCTTTTTCTCTTGAAAATTCTAAGATTTTGCTTTGCGCTCCACCGGTTCGGCGCTGGTTTAAATATTCTTCATATTTCTCCATCGAATGCCCTTTTTCAAAATGAGCAATTTCATGCGCAAGTACGAAAGCAAGTTGAGCTTCGTTGGTTAGTTGTCCAATTAGTCCTGTTGAAATGAAAATAATTCCCTGATCAGTTGCTAAAGCATTGGTGTAGGATGACTTGGTGGTGTAAAAACTTAATTTACTTCGTAGTTCGTTATCATCTCCACATATTTTGTCAGCAATATTGTTTACATAATTCGTAATAGTATCTCCAAAAATAACATCGCCAGCCATCAACATGTCATGAATATTGATAACAGAGGCGTTAACAAAAACAGATTTATCAGAGGCATTTAATCCTTTATATTCAGTTTTTATCGCTTTTTGGTATTTTTCACCAAGATTGCTTTGAAAGACATCCGGAACTTCACCTTTTGCTTTTAGCGTGCGGTAATTGTCAAAATTGATTTCTTGTGCCGAAGCGTTAGTTATAAAAACCAACAGAGATAATTTGAAGAATAGCGTGATTGTAGGTTTCATTGAATTTTTTTTGGTAAAATTACTATTATTATTATTTAATCTTCTCGTTGAAATAATTATGTTGAAATAATTTCAAATTGGTCTTCATTGTCAGCAATAAAGGAAAGAATGTCTTGAATTTCCTGTAAATCGAATGAAGTAACGAGTTTCATGCGGTACTCTTTAAAGTGTTGAACTCCTTTAAAATAGTTTGAGTAATGACGCTTCATTTCTGTTACACCTAAACCTTCGCCTTTCCATTTCACACTCATCTCTAAATGTGCTCTAGTAATTGCAACCCGTGCTGTCATTGTTGGAGGAGGAAGCATTTCGCCCGTAGCAAAAAAGTGTTTCACTTCATTGAATATCCATGGATAACCTATCGCGGCACGACCAATCATTATTCCATCAACACCGTAACGGTTTTTATATTCTAATGCTTTTTGGGGAGAATCAATGTCACCATTTCCAAACACAGGTATACGCATCCTAGGATTGTTGCGCACTTCAGCAATCAAGCGCCAATCTGCATCACCTTTATATAATTGTTTTCTGGTTCTTCCATGAATCGAGATTGCCTCGATACCAATATCTTGTAATCTTTCAGCATTTTCTACCACATTTTTAGTGTCGTCATCCCAACCTAAACGTGTTTTTACGGTAACGGGTAATTGCACCGCGTCAACAATTGCTTTGGTCATTTCTACCATTTTCGGAATGTTTTGCAACAACCCAGCTCCAGCACCTTTGCAAGCAACTTTCTTAACAGGACAACCATAGTTGATGTCCAAAATGTTTGGATTGGTGCGTTGAATTATTTCAGCCGCCATCACCATGGAAGGAATTTCAGAACCAAATATTTGAATACCAACCGGACGCTCGGCTTCATAAATATCTAATTTAGCAACAGATTTTGCAGCATCTCGAATTAATCCTTCTGAAGAAATAAATTCGGTGTACATTAAATCTGCACCATTTTGTTTGCATAATGCACGAAAAGGTGGATCACTAACGTCTTCCATCGGTGCTAATAGCAACGGGAAATCACCTAATTCTATGTCTCTAATTTTTACCATGGGAGTGCAAAGGTAGTATTAATTGGAAAAATTTAAGATAAAATTTCGTCTGTTCCTTGAACAATTTCTATTGTTTCACCGCGTACTTCAATCACATCTCCAACGATTAATTTGGCACGTTTACGTAATTCAATTTCACCGTTTCTGGTAACTTCTCCGCGCTCTACAATTCCTTTTGCGTGACCTCCAGTTTCTGCAATTCCTTCAGCTTTAAGCAATTTAATAAGTTCAATAAACGGATCAGTAATTTCGAATTCTATTTTTTTCATAAGTGTTCAAGTTCTATTTTTTTTGATTCAAATAATGTTGTATCAAAATATCTGCGGCAGAAAATGGAGTTATTTCACCCGTTTCTACTTGTTTTTCTAATCTTGATAAGTCTTGCATTAGCTTAGAATTCCCATAAAAGTTATCCAGTAACGCATTTTTAAGTGTTTCATGCAGCCAAAAATGCTCTTGTTCCTTTCTGCGTTGTGCGAAAAAACCATTAATTGTTGTGGCGTTGATGTAACTTTCAATTAACGTATAAACGCTGTCAATGTTCTTTTTTTCGACACTACTGCACGTCAAAACATTTGTAATTTGTTCAGAACGATTTACTGGATATAAATGCAATGCATTGAGGTATTCTCGTTGTGCTATTTTGGCTTTTGTTACATTTTCACCATCCGCCTTGGTAATTACCAAACCATCTGCCATTTCCATAATGCCGCGCTTAATCCCTTGTAATTCATCGCCAGCGCCAGCAAGCATGAGTAATAAAAAGAAATCAACCATCGAATGCACAGCGGTTTCAGATTGCCCAACACCAACTGTCTCTATTAAAATAATATCGTATCCTGCGGCTTCACATAATATAATGCTTTCTCTCGTGGCGCGTGCAACTCCACCTAAGGTTGCTCCAGAAGCTGAAGGACGAATGAACACATTTTCGGTAACCGCTAGAATATTCATTCTAGTTTTATCTCCCAAAATGCTTCCTTTTGTTTTTTCACTGCTTGGGTCAATTGCCAAAACAGCAACCTTTTTCCCTAAATGATGCAGGTGTAATCCAAATTCTTCAATGAATGAGCTTTTCCCAACACCCGGAACACCAGTGATACCAATACGGATGCTTTTACCAGATAACGGCAAACACAATTTTAGTAATTCGTTGGCTTTAACCCGTGCCAAGTCGGTAGAGTTTTCAAGTAAGGTTATTCCTTGACTTAAAGCCACAATAGAACCTCTCTTTATTCCGTCAAAAAGCTCAGAAACAATACTTTCTTGTGTGTGCTTCTTTCGATTTAAAAACCAATTTTTAAGGTGCTGTTCATTCATTCTTTATCAAAGGTAATAAAACCATTAAGGATTGATACCTTTGCTAACATATTAGGCTTAAAACTTCAAATGGAAAAGATCAAACTAACTCAGTATAGTCACGGCGCAGGATGCGGGTGCAAAATTTCTCCTCAAGTTTTGGATGTTATCTTAAAAGGTAATATTGCAATGCCCGACAATGATAAATTACTCGTGGGGAATCACAGTAAAGACGATGCAGCGGTGCTCGATTTAGGAAATGGAACTGCTTTGATTTCGACTACAGATTTCTTTATGCCGATTGTCGATGACCCATTTAATTTTGGAAGAATCGCTTCAGCAAATGCAATTAGTGATGTTTATGCGATGGGAGGAAAGCCCATTTTAGCTATTGCGATTTTGGGTTGGCCAATTAATAAACTTGCGCCTGAGGTTGCACAATTAGTGATTGACGGTGCACGAAGTATTTGTAAAGAAGCAGGAATTTCTTTAGCTGGAGGACATAGCATCGATTCGCCTGAACCCATTTTTGGTTTAGCCGTGAATGGCATTGTTGCTATTGATCATATCAAACAAAATAATAATGCACAAGAAGGCGATGTGTTATTTCTTACCAAAGCCTTAGGCGTTGGAATTTTGACCACGGCAGAAAAGAAAGCGATTTTGGCCGATGAACACAAAGAATTAGCGCCTGCTCAAATGATGCAATTGAATAAAATTGGAGAATTATTAGGCGCCTTTGATGCGGTAAACGCCATGACAGATGTTACTGGTTTTGGATTATTGGGTCACCTAACTGAAATGGCAGAAGGAAGCAACTTAAGCGCCTCTATTGATTTTGAGAATATTCCGGTAATTACACCAAGTATTTTTGATTACATTGAGCAAGGTTCTGTTCCTGGTGGAACAAATAGAAACAGAGATAGTTACGGACATAAAATTGGTAAACTTACCGAACAACAATGGGCAATTTTGGCCGATCCACAGACTAGTGGTGGATTATTAATTTCGGTGAACAAGGATAAAGCAGATGAGGTAATTCAATTGCTTTCGGCGAATGGCTTAGCAGACTTTACCACTCCAATTGGTTTCATGAAGAAAAAGGGTGAGAAAGTTGTGGAAGTTGAACTTTACGCGTAACGATAACAGATTGGAAATTAACGCCATGAATATCCGTTCATAGGAATTTAAACAAAAATAGCAAAATTTGTTTAATTGTCGAATTTTAGTATCTTCACGAAAAATAAACCAATGGATAGGATTGACTCTAAAATTTTAAATATTCTTCAAACGAATAGCACTATTTCTGTGAAAGACATTGCGTTACAAGTTGGGTTATCCTATACGCCAACCTACGAACGTATAAAATCATTGGAGGAATCTGGGGTGATCAAGAATCGTGTTGTATTGCTCGATCCTAATAAAATTGGAGTAAAATTATTCGTTTATTGCAACATTACGCTAAAAGAGCAATCAAAAAAATGCTTGTTAGATTTTGAAAATCTAGTACTTCAAATTCCTGAAATTATGGAAGTGCATAGTCTTTCTGGTACGTACGATTACATGTTGAAAATTGCGACCAGAGACATTGCGGACTACAACGATTTTGTAATTAATAAAATTGCAGATATCCCGAATATTGGACAGTATCACAGTAATTTTGTGATGAGCACTGTAAAAAATGCAACATCGTATCTGATCTCTGAAGAATAATACAACTGTTTTATTCCAACATTTTTTAGTGGGTTATCACACTTTTATTTAATGTATTGCTTATTCAGCGATTTTAGGTTTAAACAAAGCATCCAATTGTTTATTAATTCGTTTGGCGCGCTCAATGTTGGGTTTTTCAATCCATTTATAGCTGACATAGCTAATGAAAATAAGCAATGGTGTTAGGGCTAAGATTACTGTACAGTAAACAAATGGACTCAAGTTTTTCCCTGCAGTGAAACCAAATCCGAAATAGAAAACGGTAAAAAGGAGCAATCCGTGCAAGAGATAAGTACTGTAACAAATGTCGCCAAGAAATTGAAGTGTTTTGTTTTTAAGAATTCCAAATAAGGTATTGCCGGCTGCAATGATGGTGAAGAATACGAAAATTACGAGTAAGCATCCAATGTCTTTGCTGGTTTCGAATTGAGGTATGGAACATGCGCAAAGAACCAGCACTAACCCCGTCCATTTATGCTGTAAAAATGGAAGTAACGTTTTGAATTGAATTACAAATGCTGCCAATGTTCCACCAAGAAATGAATACATGTAATATTCATAAATCCCGTGAATAGTGTAGAAATAATAGATAAAAACCAAGCTCAAAATAATTGCCCAAAACGTTGGTCTCACACGCAGGATTAAAAGAGAAATTAAGGGTAGTCCAAAATAAAATAACCATTCATAGGGCAACGACCATGCAGATCCTCCCATTAAACCCGTGTAGATAGAATCGTTAATCATTGGGCGAACAATTGCAAAAGCTCCCCATTGCATCGTGTTGAATGCGAATAAAGCAAAATCAGTTTTCAATTGGCCATGAGAAATGATGAATGTGCAGCTTACGATGATAGCCAGAAAAACGTAATATACGGGTGCCATTCTAAAAAATCGAGCAATGAAGAAACTACGCCAATTAAACTTGATTTTTCTGTTGTTCAATAGTTTTGAAACGAATAGGAAGCTTGTAATCATGAAAAATAGTGCAACACTGGTTTCGCCAAAATGATTGTAGAGTTTCGATTTCGGAAATTCCCATTTGCCAATTTGCAGGTACTGGTGCCAAATACTTGCGTGGTGCACAAAAACGCCAAGTGCTAAAAATCCTCTTAATCCGTCAATACTTTGATAACGTGAAGAATTTGCTTCCACTAGATTTTTTGGACGTATCAAATATGCTGTTGCAAAAGCAATGGCGTAAATCAATAAAGCAAAAATGGGATGTAGCGGATGCATGGATAAATTAGTTAATCTATGTATCTGTTGTTTTGATAGTTAAATTATGTTTACTTCCAATTTGATAATTGTTCTCGTAAGAAAGCAACTTCACCAGTTAGATGGTTAATTTGATCTTGATACAAAGACTGTAATTGGTCGTATATCTTTTTATTTTCTGTATGTAGGTTTTCTACAGTTTGATGTCCAACAACTGTAAAGTGTTCATTTTGATGAATATTCTGCGAATATTTGTTTTCTAAACCCATTAAGTCTTCTAGGCTTTGCTCTAGGATTTCAGAAATTTTATAGAGTCTATCAACACTTAATTTTGTTTCACCTTTTTCTAATTTGGAATAAGCGGCTTGTGTAATATTGAGATTAGCAGCCATAGCATCATGAGAAATACCTCTCATCTTTCTGTATTTTGCAATTCGATCTATAATCTCACTCATTTTCTTGCGATTTTTATTGTATTTGTAAAAGTAATGACTTTTTTTGTTTAAGCAATGAAATACAACTAAAAGTATTTGAATCACTTAGGTTTATAACTTGAATTTGTACAATTCACAATTTTAGAGAGTTCTAAGGTCTGGAAAAGGGGATGCTGAAAACCATATAGAGTAAGCAAATTAATACTTATTAATTATGAAATTTAAATTGATGTCATTTCTGTTATTCGGATTCACCATTATTTCTTGTGAAAAGGAAGTGCTAAAGGAAAACCAACAAACAAACTTTGAATTAACTGATGAATCTGAACAAATAATTCGTTCTAATTCTGGAATTCACGAAGCATTTAAAACAATGTCTTATGATGAAGCAAGAAGCGCATTTCAAACGTTAAGTCGACAAGAAACTAAATCCTTGTATTTGTCTAAAATTAAAGAATATGCAAACACATTAAGTTTGAATGCTCAAAAAATAGAATGCATTAAATTTCTTGAGAAAATTGTTCAGAATTTACCAAGTTCAAATGAGTTAAAACTTCAAGAGGAATTATGGCTAGAAAAGTCGAAGCTATACTTTAGTGATATTGAGTTATTTAATTTGGGTTATGGATTAAATACATTAACGAAGGAACAGTTTGATAATGCAATGGCACAAACTGTTGCAGGAAAAGCGGTACCACCACCACCTCCATTAAACAATTGTAATTGTAGTACGTCTAGTGCATTTGCATGTGTAAGTGGATTTGGAGGTACTTGTTCGGCAGTGAAGTGCAACTTACAATCTCTTGGATGTGGATTTTTAGGTGGGTTTGATTGTCAAGGTAGGTGTATAGCTAAATAAATTTTATAAATGAGTCATCTAGTTTTTAGATGACTCTAATTTTTAAGTTAAGTTTTATGTCGATTTTTAAATACGTGCCGATTTTTATTTTTTGTATTGGTTGTACTCAAAATAAGAATCCGAATTCGGAATTGAAGTATCCAAAAGAAATTGATTTTGGAACTTTTGATAAAGGTACATTCAAGGTTATTGAGTTTACCGTTTCCAACTCTAGCGGTAGTGATATCAGTATAGGCGAAATTGGATCAAGTTGTTCATGTACTTCGTCGGACAAGAAAAAAGTAATTGTTAAAAGCAATTCTTCTTTAAAGATTCCGTTAAAGGTATACTTGGATTCTTCAAAAGAGTATATTTCAGAGATTATTACATTGAAATTAGAAAATCCTAAAAAGTTTTGTTTCATCAAAATTAAAGCAAAAGCGCGTAAGTAATGAAAGTATTAAAATTCGTAAGTCAAGTAATATTAGTTCTTGTTTTAGTATCACTTATCGTCACGACAATTCAAGTAACTACATATACTAGTCCCGCGATTTATAGAGTATTGGCTTATGTTATAGTTTTCTCATTATATACACGCTTATTAAAAGAACCGTTTTCTTGGATAAGTGTAATTTATGTAATAGCAACTTTTTTGTATATACGAATTATTGACACAGGTATGTCTGGGGTGATTTGGATCCAATTGGGCAGTATCATTTTAGGCGCATTTTTGGGTTTTTTTTGGAGGCGAAAAAGATATGTTATTCTGTCTATATTATCCATTTTTTCGATCATTTTTATAGGATATTTAGGGAAAGTATATTTCGCTAAATTGGAATTAGAAGAAATCCCAACTTTATCTATAAAATTATTGAATGATAATCAAAAGTATTTAACCAATCATCAAGGACAACAGCCTTATTTAAATAAAGATACTGTGTATTTAGTGAATTTCAGTTTTCATAGTTGTAAACCGTGCCATACCAAAAAGAAATTTCTGGCAGAATTAAAACAAAAACTAGCGAATAAGCCATTCCGAATTATTGAAATACATTCGTTTGAGAGCAAAGAAATATTTGATAAATATTACCTTTTAAATGATCCTTATGTTTACCATGATTCTCTCGATAGACTTGCAGGATTGTATAAAATTAATGGTGGGCCTGAAGAAATTATTTTTAGCAAAAAAGGATATGCCGTTCGCCAATTGGGCGGGTTTAGTCCTGATATTTATGAAACCTATTTACCAGCTACGCTCGAATTTATCGAAAAATTGGTAAGGAAATAACACGAGTTTTTATAAAAGTAATATTTTTTTCAAACAAAAATCCTTTCTCGTTTCTCAAATTCATCCACCCAATTTATTCAAAAACAAACCTATTTCAAAATTAAAAACAACTAAGAATTCGTTGATTTGGAAAGGGTAAATTATAAATCCTTTTTTTCATTCTTTTTTCCTAATGGATTCTGTACTTTTGTATTCTATTTTGTACAACTTAAACTAAATCGAATGATTACCCTTTCAGATCGTCTCACAACAATGGTTGAATCAGCTACTTTGGCTATGTCGCGTAAAAGTCGTGAGTTAAAGGCTCAAGGCAAAGACATCATAAGTCTTTCTTTGGGTGAGCCAGATTTTAATACGCCAGAATTTATTAAAGATGCCGCGAAAGTGGGCATGGATAAAAATTTCACACAATATACCCCAGTTGCGGGTTACGATGACCTTCGCGAAAGCATTGCGTTAAAGTTTAAACGTGATAATGGTTTAATTTACGATAAGAATCAAATTGTTGTTTCAACTGGCGCAAAACAGAGTATTGCAAATGTTGTTATGGCATTAATTAACCCAGGTGATGAGGTAATAATTCCTGCACCGTATTGGGTTTCTTATGTAGAGATTGTGAAATTAGCAGAAGGTATTCCTGTAATTGTTAGCGCAGATATTAATGCTGATTTTAAATTTACGGGTGCTCAATTAAAAGCTGCCATTACGCCAAAAACAAAAATGATGATTTTTTCTACGCCTTGTAACCCAACTGGTTCGGTGTACACGAAAGAAGAGTTGAGATCATTGGCAGATGTTTTAGTAAC
>JAYSRU010000101.1:0-1805 GCA_043720875.1 Crocinitomicaceae bacterium | reverse complement strand
GAGGAATTTTCATACCTATTGCTTTAATCAAGGTTTGAGCATTAGGAGGTATGTCGGTGCGCAGCCATATCGTTTTATTTTTAATCTTGACAGGAATAGCCATCACGTTGTTTAATTCATCCATAGCTTGTACAACTGTAAGTGTACGTTGTTTGATGATTTTATTTGCTATGGATTTTGATTCTAAAAGATTATTTTTCTCTCTCAATGTTTTTGTCAGGTATGCTTCGCAGTAATAGGATAAGAAACACAAAACAAGATGTCCGATGATTCGATGATCTGTCCAGTGAAACATGGGCCGGGTTTTTAGGCTGCCTTTTATTTCTCCAAAGGCATCTTCAATTTTCCAGAGTTGTTTGTAGTTAAAAACAATTTCGCTGCTTGTCATACTTTTTACATTGGTAATGATTCCGAAGAAACCGTCTTTAGCAGCTTCTTCATCGATGGCCTGTTGATTGAGTTGACATCCCTGGCTCTTGTTGATGGTGAGATATTTTTTGTAATTGGTATTGGTAATAAAGATTTTGGATAGTCCTTTCCCGGAAGTGAGTTTGTGTCTTATTTTATTTAATACATCTTCCCTTGCTTTCCGGTCTCGTTCGGCTCTTGATCTTGACCAGGTGATGATGCAGCGGTCTTCCCCCAACGTTGTTTCATAGATAGCTAATTCATCGTTCAGTGAAGTAAAGTTTTTTAGGTTGTAATATTCTTCCTGACGGTGTTGCTTCATAACACCCATTTTTAATCCAACTATAAATTCCCCATTACTTGTGCGAATGTGTTCAAGATTCTTAAATGAAAACAATCCTCTGTCTGCAATAAAAATAAATCGTCTGATGGAAAATTTATTTTTCATTTTATCTACGATGCTGTCTAAGGTTTTACCTTCAAATGTATTTCCAGGATGAACTTCAAAACATAGCGGAATACCGTCGGTATCGGTTAACAGACCCAATACTACCTGCGTGCAATCGGTCCGCATTTCTTTGCTGTAACCGAACCTGCGCAGCGTGTCCATATCTTCCCGTGTGCTTTCGAAGCGTAAAGTGGTTAAATCATAAAGCACCACATCTACATTGATGTTAAAGAGATCTTTCTTGTAATGGTACAATTCCTTTTCTATCCATTCTTTGTGGAGCGCCAACAAATCAAGACTGCGGTAAATGTGCTGCAACTCCGTTGTGTGGGCAACCATTTGCGGGTACATTCGATCAAGCCATTTGTCGTATAACGATAATTTAGATGTGGGTTTTATAAACCGTGAACATACCTGTGTGAAAATTATTTTCAGAAAATCGAAAAGTAGTTTAGGGTGCTCCGCCTGAATCTTTTTTAAAACCGTAAAGATCCCTAAGTCTTCCATCAATCGATCTAATACCAATAAGGGACCTAAGATGTAAGTATTTGCAACAGAAATTTCTTTTGCCTGGATAAAAAGATCTTTAGTTTGGATGTGTTTGCTAATGGCATTGGCTAATTGATCCAACTTACCCTCTTCCACACGACCCAGTGATAATAAGGTACGATGTTTTACTTTTCCGTTATCGCGATACGATTCTACCAAATGATAATATGCATCGCCCCGGTTATTCTTGGTCACTTTGATAAACATGATCGAAAGTAATTTGACCACAAAAATATCTCAAAAGCCAATCAATATTAGTATACGAAAAAATATTGTTCACTACACTTTTGAAAAAATAAAATTTAATTCCGCTATTGACGCTGGTTACAGAGGTTCAAAGTAACAGTTGCTGTCAAACTCGGGAAAGAGTTTATAGAAAAGCCAAAGCGAGGACCACCGG
>JAYSRU010000100.1:0-5049 GCA_043720875.1 Crocinitomicaceae bacterium | reverse complement strand
ATTTTATCCCCGAAAGATTTAGCTACTCTCACAGCATCAATGACATTATTCCCTAAACGAGGTCCATTAGGAATAGGTAATTCCAATGTAGCTTCTTTATCTTTCTCATCTTCCGACATCATTTTATCGTAATTGGCAATACGCGCTTTATTTTTAGCGTGTCTTCCTTTTGGATTGGTTCTAACCCACTCCAATTCTCGCAATAATACCTTTTGTCGTTTTGATGCAGTTTTTTCCTCCGCTGCTAGTCGATCTGATTTTTGTTCTAACCAAGAGCTATAATTCCCTTTCCAAGGAATACCTTCTCCTCTATCCAATTCTAAAATCCATCCTGCAACGTTATCCAAGAAATACCTATCATGCGTTACAGCAATAACAGTTCCTTCATATGCTTGTAAATGTTGCTCTAACCATTCTATAGATTCAGCATCTAAGTGATTGGTAGGTTCATCCAATAATAAAATATCAGGTTGTTGCAATAATAATCTACATAAAGCTACGCGACGTTTTTCACCACCAGACAGAGTGCCGATCAATTGATCATCAGGTGGACAACGTAACGCATCCATTGCTCTTTCAAGTTTAGAATCTAATTCCCACGCATTCAAAGCATCCAATTTATCTTGAACAACACCTTGTCGTGTCATTAATTTATCCATTTTATCAGGATCATTTAAGATATCCTCATCCATGAATGAATTATTAATTTCTTCGTATTCTGCAAGAATATCAACCGTTTCCTGAGCTCCTTCCATTACGATGTCTTTCACCGTTTTTGTTGGATCTAAGTCGGGTTCTTGAGAAAGGTAACCTACAGAATATCCAGCTGAAAAAACAACATCTCCTTGATAGGCTTTGTCTAATCCTGCAATAATCTTCATTACAGTTGATTTTCCTGAGCCATTCATACCAATGATTCCGATTTTCGCACCGTAGAAAAAGGATAGGTATATGTTCTTAATAACTGGTTTTCCTTGTGGAGTTAATTTAGTGACATTCACCATTGAGAAAATCACCTTTTTATCGTCTGCCATAATTTATTTATAAAAACGTAAAACTAAGCGTTAACAAGGGAAATAGCAAATTGTTGCGTATAAAAAAAGCCTTCAGTCAAACTGAAGGCTTTAATACAATTTTTTTTTAAAATCTTAGTGTTGCATGTTTTCAAGATCACGCAATGCTTCGATTGAACCACCAGCAACTGCAGCAACAAACATAACTGCAATAATAATAACAATAACGCTGATTAATAAACCAATGATACCTGTAATCATTCCACCAGTTGCAGCACCTTTTGTGTGTGCAAGTTCTGCGTTAGCTTTGATTTTGTTTTTCGCAACTACTGCGAAGATGATTGCTAAAATAGCACATAAAACTGCCAAGTAAGGCATGAAGAATGTAACGATTGAAACGATTCCTAAAATAAGCGACGCTGTCGCCATACCATTCGATTGTTTTGCTTCTGACATAATTTTGTTGATTTTTGTTAGTTAATTAATTTGTACAAACATATTTAAACTTTTTTAACAATCAACATAAAATAATTTTTTTTTTCTTCAAGTTTCACACATTGGTTTCTTTGTAACATATAAATTGGATTTATATTGAAATTTTTTTATAAGTTTGTTTGATGATCAAGAAACTTACATTATTGCTTTCGTTATGTCTTGTAATTACAGTGGCTTGTAAGAAAAAAACTGTCAATTATGTAATGAGAGGTACGGTAACTAACACAGCCAACTCTGTTGCCTTATCAGATATCCTGATCACCTTAACCCGATTCCCATTATCTGGCACTGGTCCTTCAATCGTTGTTGCTGCTCCTTCTACTTCAAGTGATGGTACTTTTCGGATTGAGACAAAAAGAGAGAAATCTGAAAAATACACTATAGTGTATTCAAAACCTGGTTACTTTTCTAAACTTGTAGTAATAGACGTTGATAACCTATCAACAGAAGAGGATAATGACTTTTCAAGCTCATTAAATGCCATTGGTTACATCAAGTTTGTTTTAAAAAATGTTAGTCCATTAGCTGTCGACGAGTTTAAAATTTTTAGACAGGGCTCAAATACGGCTTGTGACATCTGTTGTAGTGCGGGCTACAGTTTCTATCCTGGAGCGGTTGATACAGTATTCTTTTGTCCCGCAAATGCCGGCTCTAGCTTTAAATTTGATTGGTGGGTTAATTCCACTGCGTCGTTTGGTAGTGAAAACTATACTGTTATCGCTTTTGACACCATTACCTTCACAAAAGTATATTAAACTCTAATCTTCGTCTTCATCATCAGCAAGATCCAGTTGTGTTCTGAGTTGATGTCTTAATTGTCGGTTATAATTCTCCATCAAGAACTTAAAATAGTTGGGTGTACTTTTAGCAATACATTTAGTATAGCGTTTCAGTCTAAATTCAATATGCTCTTGCAATGCGTCATGAAGATTTATTGCATCGTAAAAATCAGTTGCTGATTCTGCAATAACCTTAAAGTGATTGTCTAAGCTCATTTCAACAGCATTTTTACCTTTCTCACCTCTATCAAGGCATGCGTAGTATTCGTCTCGAATTTCGAAGTTATTCAATGTGTCGATATTGATGCGTTCATGCAACGGTCTAGGGAACTCATATTCAACTTCAAATTCTAAATCCGCTTCTTCTGAAAGTCTCGACTCTAAGAAACGATCTGGGAATTTGAATGCATCTTGCCAATTAATATAATCTTGCCAATAGCCAAAACGACGTACATTGTTCCCGAGGTCGATAACTTTAAATCGCTCCTTGTTCGCTAAGTATCTAGACCCTCTCCCAATCATTTGATGGTAAAGCGTTAATGATCGTGTTGCTCTATTGATGATAATTGTTTGCACCGTTGGTTCATCGAAACCAGTTGTAAGGATTCCTACAGAACTTAATACTGCATCTGGTGTTTCCTTAAACCATTTCAAGATTTCCTTTCGATCCTTGTCTGAAAAAGTAGAATCTAAATGGCGGGCATTGTAATTCCTCTTCTTAAATATCTCAGCAACTCGAACGGAAGTATCAATACCTGCATTAAAAATTAATGTTTTTTCTCCGTGAGCTACTTCTTCAAAAGCAAAAAGTAATTTTTCTTGCATAAAATAATTACCATAAACCGCTTCAGAACTGCTTACCGTAAAATCACCATTTGTTCCAATTTTTAACCCATGTAGGTTTACGTCATAGGTATAGGTATCGGCATCGGATAAATATTTACCTTCAATCAAGTTGGCAATTGACTCTCCAACCAATAAGTTGTGGTAATTATCATTGAGTGGTAGATTTCTGTTCGAACTAAGCGGAGTTGCTGTAACTCCTAAGATATTAGCTTGCTGATAAAACTGGAAAATCTTTCTAAAACTATTGTAATGCGCCTCATCAACTATAACTAAACCAACATCTTCTATGAAGTTTTCGTTCTCTTGTAAACGGTTGTTCAGGGTTTCAACCATTGCGATAAAGCAATTAAACTCACCTTGATCGTTCAATGTTTTAACTTCAGAACTTACCACCTTATTATTCACACCAATGGCTGACAATTGTTTAGACGTTTGAACTGAGAGTTCTATTCTATGTGTTAAAATTAGTACTTTTTTATTGTATTTTTCAATATACTGTCGCGTGATCTCTGAGAAGATAACCGTTTTACCACCACCTGTTGGTAATTGAAACAACAAGTTGAAATCAGTGCCATTGGCTTCTAGTTCATCTACTATTGATTTTACTACTTTCGCTTGAAATGGATATAATTTTTTAGCTTCTGCTAGAGACTCATCGAACATTCTTGTGGATTAAAGGACGACAAAAGTAAACTCTTTTATTTGATTAAACCTTAACAATTCTTTTATTTCTTTTTAGTATGTAAAAAGTCATAAAAAATTGAAAATCCAAGAATACTTATAAAAACATCTGTGCTTTTTCATAAATGCTCGTTAAATTCGCACTTGTAATTAGATCAAACGAAATAAATTAATATAAAAATGGAAATTGAAAAAGTAGAATGCTTGATTATTGGTTCAGGTCCTGCCGGTTATACTGCTGCAATTTATGCGGCGCGTGCTGATATGAAACCTGTCATGTATCAAGGAATGCAACCTGGCGGACAATTAACTACAACAAATGAGGTGGAGAATTTTCCTGGATACCCAGAAGGCATCACTGGACCTGCTATGATGTTAGAACTTGAGGCGCAAGCAAAACGTTTTGAAACGGATATTCGCTACGGATTTATTG
Organism: Crocinitomicaceae bacterium; assembly: GCA_043720875.1. Taxonomy (GTDB): domain Bacteria; phylum Bacteroidota; class Bacteroidia; order Flavobacteriales_D; family Crocinitomicaceae; genus JAYSRU01. Next base: position 802 of record JAYSRU010000100.1, on the reverse strand, counting down.
ATAAAGTTGATTTCTCTGGGCCTGTTCACAAAGTTTGGACGGAAAGTGGTAAGGAGATTCATGCACGTACGGTTATTATTTCAACTGGAGCAACTGCAAAATACTTAGGCTTAGCATCTGAACAAAAGTTTTTGTTGAGTGGCGGTGGTGTTTCTGCTTGTGCTGTTTGTGACGGTTTCTTTTATAGAGGACAAGAAACAATAATTGTAGGAGCTGGTGATTCTGCCTGCGAAGAGGCACATTACTTATCAAAGTTGTGTACGAAAGTAACTATGTTGGTCCGTAAAGAGGAGTTTAGAGCGTCGAAAATCATGGCTGATCGAGTAAAAGCTACAGCTAATATTGAGATATTATTTAACACAGACACCTTAGAAGTGCTTGGAGATGATGGTGTTACTGGTGCTTTAGTGAAAAATAGTGTTACTGGTGAGGAGAAAGTAATTCCTGCAACTGGTTTCTTTGTAGCTATCGGACATAAGCCAAACACTGATATTTTTAAAGACTTTATTAACTTGGATGAAACGGGTTATATAAAATACGAGCAACCTGGGACGAGTAGAACAAATGTTCCTGGAGTATTTGTTGCTGGTGATGCTGCTGATAAAACATATCGACAAGCAATTACTGCTGCTGGAACAGGGTGTATGGCTGCTTTAGATGCTGAAAGATACTTAGCAGCTTTAGGGCATTAATTAGAATTTTTTGATAAAAAAAGAGCGATTCAAATTGAATCGCTCTTTTTTATACTGTGTATTTTAGCTTATCTCGATGTGTTTTGAAGCATGGGAACGAAAGCTGCTGG